>NZ_JBVHLU010000087.1:39489-45528 GCF_055558835.1 Embleya sp. NPDC025285 | reverse complement strand
CGGCACTCACCAACCGCCGCTCCCCCGGAACCGAACCAACCCCACTCCAGCCCGTCCGGCGTTTGAGGACACCGGCACTCACCAACCGCCGCTCCGCCGGAAGCCGGACCAATCCCAGCCCGTCCGGCGTTTGAGGACAAGCCACGGCCGCAGGCCGGACAACCTCACACCAAACCCGAAGGCACCGTCGCAAGGCCATTCGCCTCGCGGATCACCTCCACGATCCGCCCCATGATGTCCGTGATCCCGAAGTCCTTCGGCGTGAACACCGCCGCCACCCCCTGCGAGCGCAGCGTGACCGCGTCGGCGGAAGGAATGATCCCGCCCACGATCACCGGCACGTCCCCGATCCCCGCGGAGCGCATACGCGAGAGCACGTCCGGAATCAGCTCCAGGTGCGACCCGGACAGGATGGACAGCCCCACACAGTGCACGTCCTCCTCCACCGCCGCCGCGACGATCTGCGCCGGAGTCAGCCGAATCCCCTGGTAGACCACCTCGAACCCGACATCGCGCGCCCGCACCGCGATCTGCTCGGCCCCGTTCGAGTGCCCGTCCAGCCCCGGCTTGCCGACCAACAGCCGCAACCGGCCGCCCAGTTCCTCCCCGGCCCGCCGCACGGCGCCCCGCACCTCGGCCAGCCCCGCGCCGTCCTGCACGCCGACCACGCCGGACACCCCGGTCGGCGCCCGGTACTCGCCGAACTCCTCACGCAGCGCCTGCGACCACTCGCCCGTGGTCACTCCCGCCCGGACACACGCCAAGGTGGCCGGCATCAGGTTGACCGCCGCCGCGGCCTTCCACGACCGCGCGTCCTCGCGCAGCCGGGCCATCGCCGCGGCCACCGCCTCCGGGTCCCGCGCCGTGCGCCACGCCTGGACCTTCTCGATCGCCGAGCGCTCGGCGTCCGGGTCGGCGCTCATGATCGCCGCGTCCAGGTCCGCGGTGAGCGGGTTCTCCTCGGTGGTCTCGAAGCGGTTGACCCCGACCACCACCTCCTCGCCCGCCTCGATCCGGGCCCGCCGAGCCGCGTGCGAGCCGACCAGTTGCGACTTCATGTAGCCCGACTCGATCGCCGCGACCGCGCCGCCCATCGCCTGGACCCGGTCGATCTCCGCGCGGGCGCCCGTCACCAGGTCGGCGACCTTGGCCTCGATCACATGCGAACCGTTGAAGATGTCGCCGTATTCGAGCAGGTCCGACTCGTACGCCAAGACCTGCTGGATCCGCAACGACCACTGCTGGTCCCACGGCCGCGGCAGACCCAACGCCTCGTTCCAGGCCGGCAGTTGCACCGCCCTCGCGCGGGCGTCCTTGGACAGCGTCACGGCCAGCATCTCCAGCACGATGCGCTGGACGTTGTTCTCCGGCTGCGCCTCGGTCAGGCCGAGCGAGTTGACCTGCACGCCGTAGCGGAACCGGCGCTGCTTGGCGTCCTGTACGCCGTAGCGCTCCAGGGTCAGCTCGTCCCAGAGCTGGACGAACGCCCGCATCTTGCACATCTCCTCGACGAACCGCACGCCGGCGTTGACGAAGAAGGAGATCCGCTGGACCACGTCGCCCATCCGGTCCGCCGGCACCTGGCCCGAGTCGCGGACCGCGTCGAGCACGGCGATCGCGGTGCACATCGCGTACGCGATCTCCTGCACCGGGGTCGCGCCCGCCTCCTGGAGGTGGTAGCTGCAGATGTTGGTCGGGTTCCACTTGGGAATGTGCGAGACCGTATACGCCACGGTGTCGGTGATCAGCTTCAGCGAGGGCCCGGGCGGGAAGACGTAGGTCCCGCGCGACAGGTACTCCTTGATGATGTCGTTCTGCGTGGTGCCGGTGAGCTTGGCGATGTCCGCGCCCTGCTCCTCGGCGACGACCTGGTAGAGCGCGAGCATCCACAGCGCGGTCGCGTTGATCGTCATCGAGGTGTTCATCTCCTCGACGGGGATCCCGTCGAGGAGCTGCCGCATGTCGCCGATGTGCGAGATCGGTACGCCGACCTTGCCCACCTCGCCGCGCGAGAGTTCGTGGTCGGGGTCGTAGCCGGTCTGGGTCGGCAGGTCGAAGGCCACCGACAGACCGGTCTGACCCTTGGCGAGATTGCGCCGGTACAGCGCGTTGGACGCGGTGGCCGAGGAGTGGCCGGCGTACGTGCGCATCACCCAGGGACGGTCGCGCGTGATCGGTGCGGCCTGCTCGGCCGAAGCGGCTCGCTCGGCCGAAGGGGAGGGCGGGGCCGCCGAAGAGGGCGCGGCCGGCTGCGAGGGCTGAGCTGAGGGCGTCTGGCTCGCCACGGAATACCTCCGGAGGTTCCGGACCGACCGGGGTTCGGCGACTACCGGCCTGGGCTATCCCGCTGGTCCGCTGTCACCGCGCCTGGTGCGGCCCTGCTTACCACGGAGTGTACTGACGGGTAACCGTCCCGGACAGGGTGTGTTCGACCACAGCACGCAAGCCGTTGCCCGCCCGGCCTGACACTGTGTCGGCTCGGACGACCGATTCGCCCAGGTCAGGCGGCTGCCGGTTGGCGGAGCGTGAGGATGCGGTGCAATCGGGTCAGCACCAGTACCCGGTGCACATCCGGGTTGACGCCGGTCAAAACCAGCCGACGCTCGCGCCGGCCCGCGCGTCGATGCGCGCCCACGATCAGGCCCAGGCCGGTGGTGTCCAGGGCGGGTACTCGGGTGAGGTTGAGAATCAGGTCGCCCTCACCGTTGTCCAGCGCCTCGTGCAGCGCCAACCGGACATCGGCGGTGGCCCGCACGTCGAGCGCGCCTTCCAAGTGCAACTCGCGCGGGTCGCCCCAAACGCGCATCGTCTCCTCCTGGGGGAGTCCGTCCGTTCGATGACGGTTCGACTTCCCAGAAGAACACCCAAAACCCGATAATCCTCACTCATCACATCGGACTTCACTCATACAGGTGACGAATCATCAGATGATGCGCCGACTGCGCATCCGCCCTTGGGCCAACGGCCGCCCCGGGCCCCGGTGATCGGAGCCGGGACCGAGTCCGGAATCGAACCCGGCCCAGGTCCCGGAATCGAACCCCGGAGCGGCCGTCGAGCACCCGCCGAGCGCCCGCGGGGCAACCCGGATCGGCGGCGGCACCGAACCGACTCAGTAGTCGTAGAAACCCTTGCCGGTCTTGCGGCCCAGGTCGCCCGCCGCGACCATGCGGTTGAGCAACTCCGGCGGCGCGAACTTCTCGTCCTTGCTCTCGGCGTAGATGTTGCTCGTCGCGTTGCGCATGATGTCCACGCCGGTGAGATCGGCGGTGGCCAGCGGCCCCATCGCATGGCCGAAGCCGAGCTTGCAGGCGATGTCGATGTCCTCGGCGGTGGCCACGCCCGCCTCGTACAGCTTCACCGCCTCGACGGTGAGCGCGGTGATCAGCCGAGTGGTCACGAAGCCGGCCACGTCGCGGTTGACCACGATGCAGGTCTTGCCCATCGCCTCGGCCAGTTCGCGGGCGGTGGCCAGCGTCGCGTCCGAGGTCTTGAACCCGCGGACCAGCTCGCACAGGCTCATCAACGGCACCGGGGAGAAGAAGTGCATGCCCACGACCGACTCCGGCCGAGCGGTGACGGCGGCGATCTCGGTGATCGGGATCGCCGACGTGTTGCTCGCGAGCACCGCGCCGGGCTTGCAGATCCGGTCCAGGTCGCGGAAGACGTCCTGCTTGACCTCGACCTTCTCGAACACCGCCTCCACCACGACGTCCGCGTCGGCGACGGCGTCGAGGTCCGTGGTGGTGGTGATCCGGGCGAGCGCCGCCGAGGCGTCCTCGGCGGTCATCCGCCCCTTGGCGGTGAACTTCTCGTACGAGGCCGCGATCCCGCTCAGCCCACGCTCCACGGCGGCGTCGGTGACATCGCGCAGCACGACGTCGTAGCCGGCCTGGGCGGCGACCTGGGCGATGCCCGACCCCATGAGCCCGGCCCCGATGACGGCGATCTTGTTGGTCACTGCGCTACCTCTCCAGTACACGATCCCGAGCCGACGTCCGCACGAACGTCCTTCGCCCGGGAGCGTAGCCGCAGCGGTCGCCGCCGACGACGGACCCCTACCTGACGGCCCGTCAGAAACGCGAGGTACTCTCCGGCTCCGGCTCCCGGACGATCTTCGCGCCCAGCGACTGGAGCTGCACCTCCAGTCCGGTGTAACCGCGATCGATGTGGTGCACCCCGCTCACCGTGGTGTCCCCGTCGGCCACCAGACCGGCCAGCACCAGACCCGCCCCGGCCCGGATGTCCGCGGTCAACACCGGTGCTCCGGAGAGCTGTTCGACCCCGCGCACGATCGCGTGGTGCCCGTCGGTGCGAATCGAGGCGCCCAGCCGGAGCAGTTCCTGCAGGAAGACGAACCGCGCCTCGAAGAGGTTCTCGGTGATCATCGCCGAGCCCTCCGCGATCGAGTTCATCGCGGCGAAGAACGGCTGCATGTCGGTCGCGAACCCGGGATAAGGCAACGTGACCACATCCACGGCCTTGGGTCGCCGGTCCATCACCACCCGGAAGCCGTCCCGTACGTGCGACACCTCGGCACCGGCCAGGGTCAGCTTGTCGAGCGCGATCTCCAGGTGCTCGGGGTGCGCGTTGCGCACCGTGACGTCGCCGAGCGTCATCGCCGCGGCGACCGCGAACGTGCACGCCACGATCCGGTCCGGCACGGTGCGGTGGCGTACCGGCTTGAGCCCCTCGACACCCTCGATCTCGATCGTCGAGGAGCCCGCCCCCTCGATCCGCGCGCCCATCTCGGTGAGCATCGCGCAGATGTCCACGATCTCCGGCTCACGCGCCGCGTTGTCGATCACCGTCCGGCCCTGTGCGAGCACCGCGGCCATCAGGATGTTCTCGGTCGCGCCCACGCTCGGGAAGTCCAGCCAGACCGTGGTGCCCTTCAACCCGTTCGGCGCCTTGGCGATCAGCACGCCGTGCGAGTTCTCCACGGTCGCGCCGAGCTTGACCAGCCCCTCGATGTGCATGTCCAGGCCGCGCGAGCCGATCGCGTCCCCGCCCGGATAGGCCACGTGCACCTCGCCGCAGCGCGCGAGCAGCGGCCCGAGCACACAGATCGACGCGCGCATGCTGCGCACCAGGTCGTAGTCCGCCTCGAAGCGCGGCGCGGCCGGTACGTCGATCCGCACCGTCCCGGTGGTCTCCCCCTCGACCTCACAGCCCAGCCGCCTGAGCAGCTCGCTCATGATCTCCACGTCGAGGATCCGGGGCGCCTCCTCGAGCACCGTGGTGCCCTCCGCGAGCAACGCGGCAGCCATCAATTTGAGCGCGCTGTTCTTCGCGCCCGTGATCCGCACCTCGCCGAAGAGTCGCTGACCACCTGTCACCCGGAACCTGTCCATCGGAGAATCGTACTGATTCCCGGACCCCTCCACGGACCGCGCCAAGCACGGACGAAGCGCGCTCCAGGAAGCCCTTCGGACGATCCGCGGCGGACCGGCACTAGGGTTCGGTCATGGTCAACCTCACCCGGATCTACACCCGCACCGGCGACGACGGCACCACCGCGCTGGGCGACATGTCGCGCACGTCCAAGACCGACCCTCGGCTCGCGGCGTACGCCGACGTGGACGAGACCAACGCGGTGATCGGCGTCGCGCTGTCCCTCGGCAACCTGGACGAGGACGTCGTCGCGCTGCTGACCCGCGTCCAGAACGACCTGTTCGACCTGGGCGCCGATCTGTCCACCCCGGTCGTCGAGGACCCGAAGTACCCGCCGCTGCGCGTGGAGCAGAGCTACATCGACGCGCTGGAGACGGCCTGCGACGAGTACAACGAGAACCTGGAGAAGCTGCGCAGCTTCATCCTCAACGGCGGCACGCCCGGCGCCGCGCTGCTGCACCAGGCCCGTACCGTCGCCCGCCGCGCCGAGCGCACCACGTGGGCCGCCCTGGAGGCACACGGCGACTCGATGAACCCGCTGACGGTGAAGTACCTCAACCGCCTGTCCGACCTGCTGTTCATCTTGGCGCGGCACGCGAACCGCGAGGTGGGCGACGTGTTGTGGGTGCCCGGCGCCAACCGCTGGCG
>NZ_JBVHLU010000087.1:0-39394 GCF_055558835.1 Embleya sp. NPDC025285 | reverse complement strand
CTGACGCGAACACACCCCGGCGTGGGGCCCGGGGGTCGCCCCCGAAACAGGCACAGCATCTTGGCGCGGCACGCGAACCGCGAGGTGGGCGACGTGTTGTGGGTGCCCGGCGCCAACCGCTGACGCGAACACACCCCGGCGTGGGGCCCGGGGGTCGCCCCCGAAACAGGCACAGCATCTTGGCGCGGCACGCGAACCGCGAGGTGGGCGACGTGCTGTGGGTGCCCGGCGCCAACCGCTGACGAGTGCCGGCCGGGAGCGAAGCTCCGCTGTCGGGAGCTGAGCGCCGCCGCTAGGCGACGTTGACCCGTTGTCCCGGCGGCGCCGCTTCCAGCCAGGCCAGGAAACCGGTCAACGCGTCCTCGCTCAACGCGAGTTCGATCCGCGCGCCGTCGTGTTCGCAGACCAGGATCACCGCGCCGGCCAGCAGCGCCAGTTCCTCCTGGCCGGCCGGCTCCCGGCGGCCGATCACATTGATCCCGCCGCGCTGCAACACCCGACGCGGGCGGGGCGCGTAGCTGAACACGCGGAACCACTCGATCCGGTCCCCGCTGTACCTGGCGATCCCGAAGACCCAGCCCTTGCCGTGGTCGGGATCGGCCGACGGCGCCGCCGGATCCTCCTCGGCACCGCTGCCTGCCGGCTCCGGGGACGACGACGCGGCGCCCCCCGGAGCCTGGTGCCCGGGTGACGCCGCGGAGGTCGAACCGGCCTCGCCGGATCGCGATACCGGTGGCCGCATGCGCAGCGAACAGTCGAAGGTGCCGCCGGGTCGCTGGATCAGCCGGCGACGCAGCGCGAACGCCGCGACGCCGACCACCAATACGACGACAACGCCCAGAATCACGCTCAGCACGACGAGGACCATCCGGATCGACCTCCTCGTTCGCGCGTTGAGCAGT
Source organism: Embleya sp. NPDC025285 (assembly GCF_055558835.1). Lineage (NCBI taxonomy): Bacteria > Bacillati > Actinomycetota > Actinomycetes > Kitasatosporales > Streptomycetaceae > Embleya > Embleya sp. NPDC025285. Next base: position 38,492 of record NZ_JBVHLU010000087.1, on the reverse strand, counting down.
GGTCCCGGCCGTGTGTCGGTCCGGGCTCTGGTGCTGCGACTGGCTGTGGCTAGTCCCGCCGCTGGGCGGCGAGCAGCCGCGTCTCCGCACGCCGCTCGGCGCTGGAGTCCTTCGCCGCGCCGGCGCGCTCGAGCGCCCGCTCCGCGCGGGCGACATCGATCTCGTCGGCCAGCTCGGTGATCTCGGCGAGCAGCGAGAGGTTGTTGTCCGCGAACGAGATGAACCCGCCGTGGACCGCCGCGATGACGACCGAACCGTCGGCCTGACGGATCGTCACCGGACCTGATTCGAGCACTCCGAGGACCGGCTGGTGACCGGCCTGGATGCCGATGTCGCCGTCCGCGGTGCGTGCGATGACGATGGTGGCCTCGCCGGACCACACCTTGCGGTCGGCCGCGACCAGCTCGACGTGCAGCTCAGCCAACGTGGCTCCTCATGTCGGGTCGAAGACACGCTGGTCTTCGCCTCCGTCCTCACGGGACGGGTGGTGTTCAAGGATAGTGGCCCGGACGGGCCTGGCTCCAACCGACTCAGCGCCGGCGGGTTTCCGGAGGGGCCGGGTGGCCCGTACCGGGAACCGACACGAGGGGCGGACCCGTTCGGGACCGCCCCTCGTCGATCAGGCGATCGTCAGCCCTTGTTGAGCTCGGCGATCTTCTTCTCGAGGTCGTCCAGCCCACCGAGCATGAAGAATGCCTGCTCGGGAGCGTGGTCGTACTTGCCGTCGGCGATCGCGTTGAACGCCTCGATGGTCTCGGACAGCGGAACGTCCGAACCGTCGAGCCCGGTGAACTGCTTCGCCACGTGGGTGTTCTGCGACAGGAACCGCTGGATGCGACGCGCGCGGTGCACGGTGAGCTTGTCCTCTTCGGACAGCTCGTCCATGCCCAGAATCGCGATGATGTCCTGGAGGTCCTTGTACTTCTGCAGGATGCTCTTGACCCGCATCGCGCAGTCGTAGTGGTCCTGCGCGACGTAGCGCGGGTCCAGGATCCGGGACGTCGAGTCCAGCGGGTCCACGGCCGGGTAGATACCCAGCTCGGAGATCGGACGCGAGAGCACCGTCGTGGCGTCGAGGTGCGCGAACGTCGTGGCCGGAGCCGGGTCGGTCAGGTCGTCCGCAGGGACGTAGATCGCCTGCATCGAGGTGATCGAGTGACCGCGGGTCGAGGTGATGCGCTCCTGGAGGGTGCCCATCTCGTCGGCGAGCGTCGGCTGGTAACCCACCGCGGAGGGCATCCGGCCGAGCAGCGTCGACACCTCGGAACCGGCCTGGGTGAACCGGAAGATGTTGTCGATGAAGAGCAGCACGTCCTGCTTCTGCACATCGCGGAAGTACTCCGCCATGGTCAGGCCGGACAGAGCCACGCGCAGACGGGTGCCCGGGGGCTCGTCCATCTGCCCGAAGACGAGCGCCGTCTGCTCGAAGACGCCCGCTTCCTTCATTTCCTCGATCAGGTCGTTGCCCTCACGAGTGCGCTCGCCGACGCCGGCGAACACCGACACACCCTCGTGCAGACGGGCGACACGGACGATCATCTCCTGGATGAGCACCGTCTTGCCGACACCCGCACCACCGAACAGACCGATCTTGCCACCCTTGACGTACGGGGTGAGCAGGTCGATGACCTTGATGCCGGTCTCGAACATCTCGGTCTTCGAGTCGAGCTGGTCGAAGGCCGGCGCCTGCCGGTGGATCGGCCAGCGCTCGGTGACCTCGAAGGTCGCCGCGTCCACGTCGAGGACCTCGCCGAGGGCGTTGAACACGTGGCCCTTGGTGACGTCGCCCACGGGCACGGAGATCTGCGAGCCGGTGTTCGTGACGATGGCGCCGCGAACGAGGCCGTCGGTGGGCTGCATCGAGATCGCACGCACGATGCCGTCGGCAAGGTGCTGCTCGACCTCGAGGGTGAGCGTGGTCTTGCCCTCCCCCTCGCCCTGGCCCGAGAGGTCCAGGTCGACGTGCAGCGCGTTGTACATCTCCGGCATCGCGTCGACGGGGAACTCCACGTCGACGACCGGGCCGATGACGCGGGCGACGCGGCCCGTGGCAGCGGCCGTCTCAACAGTGGCAGTCATGATGTCTAATCACTCCCCGCGGTCGCGTCGGCCAAGGCGTTGGCGCCACCGACGATCTCGCTGATTTCCTGGGTGATCTCGGACTGGCGGGCGTTGTTCGCCAGACGAGAGAGGGTCCGGATGAGGTCTTCGGCGTTCTCGGTCGCCGACTTCATCGCCCGCCGGCGGGCCGCGTGCTCGGAAGCGGCGGACTGCAGCAGGGCGTTGAAGATGCGGCTTTCGACGTACCGCGGCAGCAGTGCGTCGAGAACACCCTCGGCCGAGGGCTCGAAGTCGTAGAGCGGGAAGGGACCGCCGGCCGGCGGCTCGTCCGTCTCCTCGACCGCCAACGGGAGCACCCGCACCGCGACCGGGCTCTGCGTGAGCATGGAGACGAACTCGGTGCTGACGAGGTGAATCTCGTCCACACCGCCCTCGTCGGTGGGCGTCACGAACGCGTCGATCAGCTCACCTGCCACCTTCTTGGCGTCGGAGTACTCGGGGCGGTCGGAGAATCCCTTCCACTGCCCGGCCAGGTCCACGTCGCGGAACTGGAAAAACCCGATGCCCTTGGACCCGATCACGTAGCGGCTGACCGTCTTGCCCTCGTCCTCGAGCAGCTTGGTGAGCTGCTCGGCGGCCTTGATGGCATTCGAGTTGTAGCCGCCCGCGAAACCGCGGTCACTGGTTACCAACAGCACCGCGGCCCGAGTGGGCCGCTCCACCGAGGTGGTCAACGGGTGCTGCGTGTTGGAGAAGGTGGCGACCGCGGAAACGGCGCGCGTCAGCTCGTCGGCGTACGGCTTGGAGGCCGCGACGCGCTGCTGCGCCTTCACGATCCGCGACGCCGCGATGAGCTCCTGGGCGCGCGTGATCTTCTTGGTCGCCGACACGGAACGGATCCGACGCCGGTAGACCCGAAGTTGGGCTCCCATTGGTCAGGGTTCTCCGTTCTTTACTCGGACTTGGCCACGTGACGGGTGATCTTCTCCTGGCCGACGTCTTCCTTCGTCAGCCCGGCAGGCGTCACGTCCTGGATCAACGGCTCGCCGTCGAACTTGGTGAACGTCTGCTTGAAGGCATCCACCGCGTCGGTGAGCGCCATCACGGTGTCGTCTTCCAGCTTGCCGGTCTCGACGATCCCGGTCAGCAGGGCCGCGTGCTTGTGCTGCACGTACTCGTGCAGCTCCTTCTCGAAGCGGCGGATGTCCTGCACCGGAACGTCGTCCAGCTTGCCGGTGGTGCCGGCCCAGATCGAGACGACCTGGAGCTCGATCGCGAACGGCTCGAACTGCCCCTGCTTGAGCAGCTCGACCATGCGCGCACCACGCTGCAGCGAGGCCTTGGAGGTGGCGTCCAGGTCGGAACCGAAGGACGCGAACGCCTCCAGCTCACGGTACTGGGCCAGGTCGACGCGAAGTCGACCCGCGACACTCTTCATCGCCTTGATCTGCGCGGAGCCACCGACTCGCGAGACCGAGATACCGACGTTGACCGCGGGGCGCACGCCCTGCAGGAACAGGTCGGACTCCAGGAAGCACTGGCCGTCGGTGATCGAGATGACGTTGGTCGGAATGTACGCCGACACGTCGTTCGCCTTGGTCTCGATGATCGGGAGACCCGTCATCGAGCCGCCGCCGAGCTCGTCCGACAGCTTCGCGCAACGCTCGAGCAGACGCGAGTGCAAGTAGAAGACGTCACCGGGGTACGCCTCGCGCCCCGGCGGACGACGCAGCAGCAGGGACACGGCGCGGTACGCCTCGGCCTGCTTCGACAGGTCGTCGAACACGATCAGGACGTGCTTGCCCTGGTACATCCAGTGCTGGCCGATGGCCGAACCGGTGTACGGGGCCAGGTACTTGAAGCCGGCCGGGTCGGATGCCGGGGCGGCGACGATCGTCGTGTACTCCAGCGCGCCGGCCTCTTCGAGCGAGCGGCGCACGGACGCGATGGTCGTGCCCTTCTGGCCGATCGCGACGTAGATGCAGCGAACCTGCTTCTTCGGGTCGCCCGAGCGCCAGTTGTCGCGCTGGTTGATGATCGTGTCCAGGCAAACCGCGGTCTTGCCGGTCTGCCGGTCGCCGATGATCAGCTGACGCTGGCCACGGCCGATCGGGGTCATCGCGTCGATCGCCTTGATGCCGGTCTGCATCGGCTCGTGCACCGACTTGCGCATCATCACGCCGGGAGCCTGAAGCTCCAGCGCGCGACGGCCCTCGGCCGCGATCTCGCCCTGGCCGTCGATCGGCTGGCCCAGCGGGTCGACGACGCGACCCAGGTAGCCGTCACCGATCGGAACCGACAGAACCTCGCCCGTACGACGGACCTTCTGGCCCTCTTCGATACCGCTGAAGTCACCGAGGATGACGACACCGATCTCGCGGACGTCGAGGTTCTGCGCCAGACCGAGGGTGCCGTCCTCGAACTTGAGCAGCTCGTTCGTCATGACCGAGGGCAGGCCCTCGACCTTGGCGATGCCGTCGTACGCCTCGGTGACGGTACCGACCTCTTCGCGCGCGGCCGTCTCCGGCTCGTACGAGGCGACGAAGCGCTCCAGCGCGTCCCGGATCTCCTCCGGCCGGATCGTGAGCTCCGCCATCTGGTGTCCCTGCTCTCCTAGGTGGTGGGGTTAACGGTCCGCTGTCCGTCGCTTGTCGTACGGAACCGCGGTGCTGCTGTGGGAGTCGCTGTGCCGGTCCGGGGGTTTTCCCCGGGCGGACGGCGACGCCCTGTCGTCCGGTGTCTCTCAGCCGGCGAGCCGTCGGCCCGCTTCTTCGAGACGTGTGGTCACGGTGCCGTCGATGACGTCGTCACCGATCTCCACGCGGACCCCGCCGATGACGTCGGCATCGATTTCCACGTTCAGGTGGACCTCGCGGCCGTACATCCGGCCCAGCGCCGCGGCCAAGCGGGTGCGCTGCTCCTCGGTGAGAGGCAGTGCGACCGTGACCAACGCGACCATGCGACGCCGGCGATCGGCGGCGAGGCGCGCGTACGACTCGAGCCCGTGTTCAAGGTTACGGCTACGGGGATGTGCGACGAGCCTGGTGATCAGTCGCCGGGTGACGGGCTGGGCCCGTCCCTCCAGCAGACCCGACACCAGTTCCGCCTTGCGCTCGTTCGCAATGCCCGGGTCGGTCAGGGCGGAGCGCAGCTCGCGCTCGCCCACCACGATCCGGCCGAAGCGGAACAACTCGTCCTCGAGCTCGTCGAGCTTCCCGTCGCGCTCGGCGGCGATCAGCTCGGCGGACACCGAGAGTTCGGCGATCGCGTCGACCAGGTCGGTCGGCCGCGACCAGCGCGTGCGGACGAGTCCGCCGAGCAGATCCGCCGTGGTACCGGAGATCTGGCCGGACAGGAGCTGCGTCAGGAAGGCCGCGCGGGCCTCCCCGGAGCGCGTCGAGTCGGTGAGGACGCGACGCAGCGACACCGTCCGGTCGAGCAGGATGACCACGGAGTCGAGCTCCTGGGCCAACTGGACCATGTCGGTACCGGTCGCGGTCGCGAGCGCGTCCAGGCGCTCACGAGCCGCGGCGAGGGATTCCCTGCTGGCGCCCTGCATCAGCGCACCTTCTCCGAGGTCGCCGCCGCGGCGGCCTTGGTCTCCAGCTCCACGAGGAAGCGATCGACGACCCGACGCTGACGCGCCTCGTCCTCGAGCGACTCCCCGACAATGCGCGACGCGAGGTCGACGGCCAGCCGGCCGACGTCCTGACGAAGCGCGTTCTGGGCCTGGTTGCGGTCGGCCTCGATCTGGGTGTGGCCGGCGGTGACGATCTCGTCCTTGATCCGCTGACCTTCGGCGCGCATCTCGGCGATGGCGACCGCACCCTGCTCGCGGGCGTCCTCCGTGAGGCGACCGGCCTCACGACGGGCTTCGGCGAGCTGGTCGCGGTAACGCTCCAGCTCGGCCTGGGCCTCGGCCTGCGCCTCTTCGGCGCGCTTGAGACCGCCCTCGATGGCGTCCGTACGGTCCGCCAGCGTCTTCGCGATCTTGGGAAGGAGCATCTTCCACAGGAAGCCGAAGACGATGAGGAACGCCACGCCACCGATGATGATCTCGTCGAGCGGCGGGAGAAGAGGGTTCATCTTCTCTTCGCTGTTGGCGAGGAAAATCACGGTGTGAGGACCTTCCGTCCGTAGCGGATGAATCAGGTGCCGTAGACGAACGGCATGACGACGCCGATGAGCGCGAGCGCCTCGGCGAGGGCGAAGCCCAGCAGCATGTTCTGGCGGACCAGACCGGCAGCCTCGGGCTGACGGGCCATGGCCTGGACACCGTTACCGAAGATGATGCCGATACCGATACCGGGGCCGATCGCGGCGAGGCCGTAGCCGATGGAACCGAGGCTGCCGGAAACTTCAGCGGCGAGGTTCATGAGAACTGATCCTTTTTTCGAGGCCGATGGACGATCCACCGGACGACGGTCGAGGAGAGGGAAGGTCTGCGGGGTCTCTCAGTGCTCGGATTCGAGCGAGCTGGAGATGTAGGAGGCCGCGAGCAGCGTGATGATGTACGCCTGCAGCGCCTGAATCATCAGCTCGAACGCGGTCAGGATGACGACCACGATGAACGAGGTCGCCGAGAAGAGCGCCCCGATGTGGAAGCCGAGCAGGTACCAGGCGCCGACGCTGAAGGTGACGATCAGCATGTGTCCGGCGAACATGTTCGCGAACAGTCGGACCGCCATGGTGAACGGCCGGGTGATCAGACCCTGGAGCAGTTCGATCGGCGCGAGGAGGAAGTAGATCGCCTTCGGCAGACCGGGCGGGAACATCATGTTCTTGAAGTAACCGACGAAGCCCTGGTGCTTGATGCCCAGGACCAGGTAGGTCACGTACACGACGCCGACGATCGATGCCGGGAAGGCGATGCGTGAGGTCGCGGGGAACTGGGCGAACGGGATGATCGCCATCACGTTCATGACCCACACGAAGAAGAAGATCGAGAACAGGAAGGGGACGTAGGGGTCGCCCTTCTTGCCCATCGTCTCCCGCGAGATGTTGTCGCGAACGAACAGGTAGCCCAACTCGCCGACGTTCTGCGCGCCGCGCGGCACCATCTTGGGCTTGGCGAACGCACTCCAGAAGAAGCCGATCACCAGCAGCATCGAGATGAGCGCGAGCAACATCGGCTTCGTGAAGTCGAAGGCCCCGATGGAGAAGATCGGCTTGAACTCGAAGACGTTCAGCCCGGGCGAGGGGAAGCCGCACCCGGAGAACAGGTGACATCCGCTCTCGCTGGCGAGCGTCTGGACGTCAGCAGTCACCACCGACTCCTTCGTCGTGAAGCATGTTTTCGGCTACCTCGATGTGTCGGCGTGGCGAGGGGCCACGGAGCGGCACGCAACAGGGCCCGGTCAGGAGGACCTGCCGTGGCGGACAAAGACAAGAACAAGGGCCAGAGCGATTCCGACGACCAGGCCGATCGGCAGGAACAGTGCGGAGTGGCCGGTCCACCGGTCGATCAGCCAGCCGATTCCGCCGTAGACGAGCATCCCGCTCAGCAGATAACCGACACTCGACCATGCGGCACCGTCCATCGCCCGATTCTCTCGGTCCGGTGGACGGGGGCCTCTCTCGCTCATGACGCCCCGGACATTAGCAGTACCGGCGTCGCGTCTACATACCCGGCCCGCGAACCCCGTGTCGCTTGTGTCCGGCGTCGGTCGTATGTCATCGCTCTCCGTCCGGTTCGACGTAGGCGATCTTCAGTCGGGTGAAGATCCACACCTGCGAGGCGACCCAGACCAGCGTGGCCCCGAGGATGGTGAGTCCGAACACCTTCGTGTCGAACGCCTCGGTGTCCTTGAACAGGAACAAAACCAACCCCAACAGCAGGATCTGCACGATGTACGTGAAGAGCGCCATGTTCATCATCATGAGGGGGTTGTTGCGCGAGATACGCCCGATCGCCAACTGGCCGATCGCGAAGAAGACCAGGACGACGACAGTGGCGAGCACCGCGCCGAGCAATCCTTTGCCACCGGCCGCGAAGAAGGCCGCGATGGCCGCGATTACCCCGGCCCCGGTCGTGCACACGACCGAACCTCGGAGAAGGCGGACGTCATTGGCCTGCATGTCGGTGACTCCGGCATCAGTGGGGGGCAGAGGCGGATCTGTCGCCCGAGCACACGCTCGGTACGACGCAACGCTCGGGAATGGCCGTGGGGGATCAGAACCCTCGTTGCTGGGGGTTCATCGGCCGTTGATCCTGGTTCGTGAACGGTATCACAAACTATTTGAGCAGAGCTTTACCCGTTCGTGTGTACAAGCTCACAGCCTTCCACCACCCTTTCGCGCCCCCCTGCCCGCAGGCAAATGCGCTGGTGGGGTGGGGTTTTGCGAATGACGTGTGGAGCCTGTGGCGGCTGTGGCGGATGCTCCGTTCAGCCGTACGCCGTCTGATTCGCCGGGAACCATCCGATCGACCGGAACGTTCGCGCCGCGCCGCCGCCGGCGCATCCGCCGATAGCGCGGCGGGACCACGTTGTACAGCTCGGTCGGCACGTGCGGCTTGAACCTCGGCAACATCAGGAACACCAGGCCGAGGGCGATCAGGCCCAGACCCACGTAGACGATCGGACGCCGCTCCGGACGGACCGAGATCAGCACCGTGAACGACGCGATCAGGCCGGACCAGAAGTACATGATCAGCACCGCCCGGCTGTGCGAGTGGCCGATCTCCAGGAGCCGGTGGTGCAGGTGGCCCTTGTCCGCCGCGAACGGCGAGCGCCCCGCCCAACCGCGCCGGCCGACCGCCATCACCAGGTCCATCAGCGGCACCACCAGCACCGCGAACGGCAGCACCAGCGGAATGTAGACGGGCACCAGCTTGTGCGTGGTGAAGGACATCGAGCCGTCGCTCTGCGCCATGATCGCGTCCGGGTCGATCCGGCCGGTCACGGTGACCGCGGCGGCGGCCAGCATCAGGCCGATCAGCATCGAGCCGGAGTCGCCCATGAAGATCCGCGCCGGGTGCAGGTTGTGCGGCAGAAAACCCACACACATCCCGATCAGCAGCGCGGTGAACAGCGTCGGCGCGGCGGCGCCCGAGACGCCGTAACCGAACCACAGCCGGTACGAGTAGCCGAAGAAGGCCAGCGCGGCGATGCACACCATGCCGGCCGCGAGGCCGTCGAGGCCGTCCACGAAGTTCACCGCGTTGATCGTGATGACCACTATCCCGATGGTCAGCAACGTGCCCTGGGTCGGCGTCAGGCTCACCGTGCCGTAGCCGGGGATGGGCAGCCACAGGATCACGATGCCCTGCCAGACCATCACGCCCGCGGCGAGCGCCTGACCGAGCAGCTTGATGATCGCGTCGACGCCCCATTTGTCGTCGATCACCCCGAGCACCGAGATCAGCGCGCAGCCGGACAACAGCGCCTGCACGTCGGTCGAGGCGGTGAACACGTCCTCCAGCACCGGCAGATGCCGGGCGACCAGCAGACCCGCGCACAAACCGCCGAACATCGCCAACCCGCCCAGGCGCGGGGTCGGCTCCTTGTGCACGTCGCGCGCGCGGATCTCGGGCATCGCGCCGGCGGCGATGGCGAACCGGCGGACCGCGCCCGTCAGCAGGTAGGTCACCGCGGCGGCGACGAACAGCGTGAGCAGGTATTCGCGCAAGACTCAACCGTCCCCGGCTTCGGCACATCCCAGCGGCAGCACGGGCTTCAGACTAGACGTGCCGCCGCTCCCCGGGAGAATCGCCGAACCTTCACCGGCGAGGGACGATCGCACTGTGCTCGGTGGTGCCACCACCGGCCCGTCGCCCCACACGTAACCACAGTCTCCCCGGTCCCAGCCACCCCGGACCGGGATTGCCCGGTGGGCGACTCAGCGGCGCGGGTAGGCCGGATGGGTCGCCACGAGGTCGCCGACCGCCGCACGCACCTCGCGCAGCACGCTCTCGTCGTCCTCACGCGCCGCCCGACCGATCAGCAGGGCGATCTCCTTCATGTCCGTCTCGGTCATCCCCTGCGTGGTCACCGCAGCCGTGCCGACCCGAATCCCGGAGGCGATCATCGGCTTCACCGGATCGAACGGGATCGCGTTCTTGTTCAGCGTGATGCCCGCGCGCTCGCAGCGACGTTCCGCGTCGCTGCCGCTGACCCCGATCCCCCGCAGATCCAGCAGCGCCAGGTGGGTGTCGGTGCCCCCGGAGACCGCCCGCATGCCCTCGGCCTGCAAACCCTGTGCCAACGCCTGCGCGTTGGCCACCACGCGGCGTGCGTACACCCGGTACGCCGCGCCGGCCGCCTCGCCCAGCGCGACCGCCTTGGCCGCCACCGAGTGCATGTGCGGCCCGCCCTGGCTGAACGGGAACACCGCGCGGTCGATCCGGTCGGCGAGTTCCTCACGGCACAGGATCACTCCGCCGCGCGGACCGCGCAGCACCTTGTGCGTGGTGCACGTGACGATGTCCGCGAACGGGATCGGCGAGGGCACCGCGTCACCCGCGACCAGACCGATGAAGTGCGCCGCGTCCACCATCAGGTAGGCGCCCACCTCGTCGGCGATTCGGCGAAACGCCGCGAAATCGACAAGCCGTGGATACGCGGTGGCGCCGCACACGATCAGCCGGGGCCGATGCGCCCGGGCCAGGTCCCGGATCTGGTCGTAGTCGATCCGCTCGTCGCTCTCGCGCACCCCGTAGGCGACCGCGTGGAACCAGCGGCCGGAGAAATTCACCCGGGAGCCGTGGGTGAGGTGGCCGCCGTGCGGCAGCGACATGGCCAGGATCGTGTCGCCCGGCGCCAGGACCGCCGCATAGGCCGCCAGATTCGCGGCGGTGCCCGAGTGCGGCTGCACGTTGGCGTGCTCGGCGCCGAACAGGGCCCGGGCCCGGCGCACCGCGAGTTCCTCGGCGCGGTCCACCTCGGCGCACCCGCCGTAGTAGCGCCGTCCGGGATAACCCTCGGCGTACTTGTTGGCGAGCGTGCTGCCGAGCGCGGCCAGCACCGCCGAGGAGGTGAAGTTCTCGCCGGCGATCAACTGCAGACCGCCGCGTTGCCGGGCCAACTCGCCCAAAAGCACCTCGGCGATCTCCGGGTCCGCCTCGCGCAGGGCGGCGAAGTCCGGTCCCCAGAAGGGAGTTGACGTGGAGTCGGGAGTGCCCATGGCACTGCTCCTCAAGGCCGCAGGGACTTCTCCACCATATGCCGGGGGTCGGGGCACGGACAGGCTCTCGGGGGGCGGATTCGGGCCGATTCGGGCCGCTCGCCCGACGGGTGGATTCGCACCGATTCGGGCCGGTCGCCGCGCGGGTGCGCGCGACTCGCGCGCCGAGATGTCGTCAGTGGCTGTGCGCGGGGTGCCCGGTGAGCGCGGTGAGCACCGGGTCCAGGGCCGAGCCGATGTCGGAGGCACAGGCCCGGAACACGCTCAGGGGCGCGCCGTACGGGTCGGCCACCTCGTCCCACTCGGGATCGGGCGCGGCCAGCCGCCCGCGCAACGCCGCGGCGGCCCGCACCAACGAGCGGCCGCGCTGGACCAGATCGCGCTCGGGATACGGCGCGCGCTCCAGTACCGCGACCAGTCGGGTGAACTCCTTGAGCGTGAACGTGCGCAGGCCGGAGGCGTGCCCCATGGACACCACGTGCGCGCGGTGGTCGAGCGTCGCGGTGAGCACCAGGTCCGCCTCGGCCACGTGCTCGTCCAGCAGTTCGCGGCCGTGGAAGTCGCCCGGGTCGGCGCCGTATTCGAGCAGCACCTCGGCCGCGTGCGGCTCCATCGGCGCGCCCTCGTGCCCCCAGGTCCCGGCGCTCTGCACGCTGAGACGGACCGCGTCGTCGGCGGCGAGCCGGCGCTCCAGTCCCAGCCGCGCGAGCCGTTCGGCGATCGGCGAGCGGCAGATGCTCCCCGTACACACGAACAGGATCCGAAACGAGTCGGGCGCGGACCCGTACGGCCCGTAGGAGTGCCCCACGGGAGGTGGCGGGGTCAATTCACGCCCTCCAGGTCGGGTACGACCTCGCGCAACGTGTCCAACGACAGGGCACCCTCACGCAGCAGCCGGGGGCGGCCGGCGGTCAGGTCGACGATCGAGGACGGCGCGGTCGAGGGGCAGGTGCCGCCGTCCAGGTACACCGACACCGATTCGCCGAGTTGGGCCTCGGCCTCGTCGACCGTGGTCGCCGCCGAATTCCCGGACCGGTTCGCGCTGCTGACCGCCATCGGCCCGGTCTCGGTGAGCAGTTCGATCGCGACCGGGTGCAGCGGCATCCGCACCGCGACCGTGCCGCGGGTATCGCCCAGGTCCCACATCAGCGACGGCTGGTGGAAGGCGACGATGGTGAGCGCGCCCGGCCAGAACGCGTCGACCAGTTCCCAGCCCACCTCAGGGAAGCCGGTGACCAGCCCGTGCAGCGTGTTCGGCGAGCCCACCAGCACGGGCGAGGGCATGTTGCGGCCCCGGCCCTTGGCGTCGAGCAACGCGTGCACGGCGTGCGGGGTGAACGCGTCCGCGCCGATGCCGTACAGGGTGTCCGTGGGCAGCACGACCAGGTCGCCGCGCTTGATCGACCCGGTCGCCTCACGCAGCCCGAGCCCACGGTCCATCGCGTCGGAGCAGTCGTAGCGTCGGCTCATCGGGCACTTACCTCCTGAAGCGGTACGGGCGAAGCGGGCGGTGCGGGCGATGCCAAGCGTGCGGGTGCCGCGGGTGGTGCCGGTGATGCCAGTGGTGCGAAGGCCACGGGTGGTGCCGGTGCCGCGAAGGGTGCGGGCGGCGCGGGCGAGGCCGGCCGCGCGGACGTGCGGGGCGCGCGATTCACGCGCCTTCCTTGCGTGCGGTGGTGAAGCGCGGCCGATTGGTCAGGTCGCGGTGGTCGGCCGCGTCCACCCAACCGGCCTCCTCGTTGAAGATCCACGGCACCGCGCCGCCCTGGGTGTCCGCGTGCTCGACCACCGCCAGGCCGCCCGGGCGCAGCAGCCGGTAGGCGGTCTTGGACAGGATCCGGATGAAGTCCAGCCCGTCCGGCCCGGAGAACAGGGCCAGTTCGGGGTCGTGGTCGCGCGCCTCGGGGGCCATCTCGTCCCGCTCGTCCAGCGGGACGTAGGGCGGATTGCTGATCACCAGGTCGACCGTGCCGTCCAGCTCCGGCAGCGCGGCGAGCGCGTCGCCCCGGTGCAGGATCACCCGCGAGCCGCTCGCGTTGCGCGCGGCGTAGCGGTACGCGTCCGGGTCCAGCTCGACCGCGTGCACGACCGAGCGGGGCACCTCCTGGGCGACCGCGAGCGCGATCGCGCCGGAGCCGGTGCACAGGTCGACCACGAGCGGTTCGGCGACGTCCATCGCGCGCAGCGCGTCTATCGCCCAGCCGACCACCACCTCGGTCTCCGGCCGGGGCACGAACACGCCGGGACCCACCTGGAGTTCGAGGTAGCGGAAGAAGGCCCGCCCGGTGATGTGCTGCAACGGCTCACGGGCCTCCCGGCGCGCGATGGCCTCCCAGAACCGCGCGTCGAAGTCGCCGTCGGCGACGGTGTGCAGGGCGCCACGCTTGACACCGTGCACGAACGCAGCGAGTTCCTCGGCATCGAAGCGCGGAGAGGGAACGCCCGCGTCGGCCAGTCGCAGGGTGGCCTGGGCCACCTCGGCGAGCAGCAGGTTCATCTCGTCTCCGTTATTGGTGGGCGAGCCGAGCGGCCATGTCGGCGTCCACACACGCCTGGATGACCGGATCGAGATCGCCGTCGAGCACCTGGTCCAGGTTGTACGCCTTGTAGCCCACGCGGTGGTCCGAAATCCGGTTTTCCGCGAAGTTGTACGTCCGGATGCGCTCGGAGCGGTCCACCGTGCGGACCTGGCTGCGGCGCACGTCGGAGGCTTCCTTGTCGGCCTCCTCCTGGGCCGCGGCGAGCATCCTGGCGCGCAGGATGCGCATCGCCGACTCCTTGTTCTGGAGCTGGCTCTTCTCGTTCTGGCAGGAGACCACGATGCCGGTGGGCAGGTGCGTGATGCGCACCGCGGAGTCGGTGGTGTTGACCGACTGGCCGCCGGGCCCGGACGAGCGGTACACGTCGATGCGCAGGTCGTTGGCGTTGATCTCGACCTCGACGTCCTCCGCCTCGGGCAGCACCAGGACGCCGGCCGCGGAGGTGTGGATGCGGCCCTGCGACTCGGTGGCGGGCACGCGCTGGACGCGGTGTACGCCGCCCTCGAACTTGAGCCGGGCGTAGACGCCCTCGCCGGGCGCGGGGTTGCCCTTGGTCTTCACCGCCACCTGGACGTCCTTGTAGCCGCCGAGATCGGACTCGTTGGATTCGAGGATCTCGGTCTTCCAGCCGGCCCGCTCGGCGTAGCGCAGGTACATCCGCAGCAGGTCGCCCGCGAACAGGGCCGACTCCTCGCCGCCCTCGCCCGCCTTGACCTCGAGGATCACGTCCTTGTCGTCGGCCGGGTCGCGCGGCACCAGCAGCCGGCGCAGCTTCTCCGCGCACTCCTCGCGGCGCTGCTCGGCCTCCTCCGCCTCGGCGGCGAAGTCCGGGTCCTCGGCGACCAGTTCGTGTGCGGCCTCGACGTCGGCGGCGGCACTGGACCACTGCCGGTAGGCGTCCACGATCGGCCCCAGTTCGGCGTAGCGCCGCCCGAGGTTGCGCGCGCGCGTCTGGTCCGTGTGCACGGCCGGATCGGCGAGCTGTCGCTCCAGGTCGGCGTGCTCGGCGAGCAGGTCGTCCATCGCCTCGAACACTGGGGGCTCCTCTGGGGTATGGCCGCGAACTCGGCGGGATCGTGACGCGGTGGCGGGATCGGCGGGACGCCCGGGACGGGCGGACAAACGAACGGCGCCGGAGGGGCGGGACGGACCTTGGACAAGGCCCACCGCTCCTCCGGCGCCGCGGGGTCGCTACTTGTTGCCGGCCACCGGCTGCTTGCCGAAGCGCTTCTCGAAGCGCGCCACACGGCCACCCGTGTCGAGGATCTTCTGCTTGCCCGTGTAGAACGGGTGACACTGCGAACAGACCTCGACGCGGATCTGGCCGCTGGTCGCGGTGCTGTGCGTGGTGAACGTCGAGCCACAGCCACAGGTGACGGTGGTTTCCACGTACTCGGGGTGGATGTCGGGCTTCACAGGAGTCTCCTTGGGTTCGGGAGGGCGCCGGGTCGTACGCCCGAGTGGGCGTCACGTGAACCGGGGCCGACAGAGCAGTCTGCCAGGAGGGGGCGACCGGACCCAAATCAGGGTCTGTACCGCCCAACCACGACCGAGGTCGTGACATTCCCTCCCGGCCGACGCTGTGTCCGGTCTTGCGTCCTACGACCGGTCGAGGTGCGACCGGTCGTTCGGCATCGGCGTGGTCTTCGACTGTGCCGGTCCGGGGGCGCCCCCCGGACCCCACGCGTGAGCCGACTAGTCGTTCGGCATCGGCGTCGTCTTCTGAATCTGCATCAGGAACTCGCCGTTGCTCTTGGTCTTCTTCATCTTGTCCAGGAGCAGCTCGATGGCCTGCTGCTGGTCGAGCGCGTGCAGCACCCGGCGCAGCTTCCAGACGACCGCGAGTTCGTCCGACGCCATCAGGATCTCTTCCTTGCGGGTGCTGGACGCGTCCACGTCCACCGCCGGGAAGATCCGCTTGTCGGCGAGCTTGCGGTCGAGCTTGAGCTCCATGTTGCCGGTGCCCTTGAACTCCTCGAAGATCACCTCGTCCATCCGCGAGCCGGTCTCGACCAGCGCGGTGGCCAGGATGGTCAGCGAGCCGCCGTTCTCGATGTTGCGCGCCGCGCCGAAGAACTTCTTCGGCGGGTACAGCGCGGTCGAGTCGACACCACCGGACAGAATGCGGCCGGAGGCGGGCGCCGCGAGGTTGTACGCGCGGCCCAGGCGGGTGATCGAGTCGAGCAGCACGACCACGTCGTGGCCCAGTTCGACCAGGCGCTTGGCCCGCTCGATGGCCAACTCGGCGACGATCGTGTGGTCCTCGGCGGGCCGGTCGAAGGTCGAGGAGATGACCTCGCCCTTGACCGAGCGCTGCATGTCGGTGACCTCTTCGGGGCGCTCGTCCACGAGCACGACCATCAGGTGGCACTCGGGGTTGTTCACGGTGATCGCGTTGGCGATCGCCTGGAGCACCATCGTCTTGCCCGCCTTGGGCGGCGCGACGATCAGACCGCGCTGGCCCTTGCCGATCGGCGACACGAGGTCGATGATCCGCGTGGTCAGCGCGCCGGAGTCGGTCTCCAGACGGAGCCGGTCCTGCGGGTACAGCGGGGTCAGCTTGTTGAAGTCGGAGCGCTGCCGCGCCTGTTCCGGCTCCATGCCGTTGACCGTGTCCAGGCGCACGAGGGCGTTGAACTTCTCCCGACGCTCGCCGTCGCGCGGCTGACGCACCGCGCCGACGATCGCGTCACCCTTGCGCAGGCCGTTCTTGCGGACCTGGGCGAGCGAGACGTACACGTCGTTGGAGCCGGGCAGGTAGCCCGAGGTCCGCACGAAGGCGTAGTTGTCGAGGATGTCCAGGATGCCCGCGACGGGGACCAGGACATCGTCGTCGGCCAGCACGGGCTCGTTGGTCTCGAAGCCCTCGCGGCCGCCGCGGCGACGGTTGCGGTCGCGGTAACGGCCACGGCGCCGACGGCCGCCGCCCTCGAAGTCGTCGTCCGGACCCATCGGGTCGTTGTCCTGCTGCTGCTGTTGCTGCTGCTTGCCGCGCTCGCCGCCGCGGTCGGCCCGCTCGGCGCGGTCGCCGCCGCGCTCCCCGCGCTCGTTGTTGCCGCGGTCGCCGCGCTCGGCCCGCTCGCCGCGCTCCGGGCGCTCGGCGCGCTCGGTCCGCTCGCCGCCGCGCTCGTTGTTGCGGTCGCCGCGGTCGCGCCGGTTCTGGCCGCGCTCGCGACGCTCGCGGCGGCCCTCGCGCTCGCCGCCCTCGCGCTGCTCGCCCTGCTCGTCGCCGGTGCGCTCGGTGCGCTCGCCACGACGGCGCGTCGGGGCCTCGGTGGCCTCGGCCGCCGGCTCCTGCTCACGTCGGGTGCGCCCGTTGGCGGGCGCCTCGGCGGCGGCCTGCTCCGGAATCTCGATCTGCGGGGCCTCGACCGCGACCCGCGTCCGCGCGGCACGGCGGGCCCTGGTGGGCGCCTCCGCGACGGGCGCCTCGGCGGGTGCCGCGGCGACGGCCTCGGCCGGTGCCGCGCCGTTGTCCGCGGCTGCGGCGGCCTTCGCCTTGGTGGCCCGGGCCGGCTTCGTGGCTGCAGCGGGAGCGGCGTCCGAACCACCCTGCTTCGCCTGGATGGCCTCGATCAGCTGGCTCTTGCGCATGCGGCCGGTGCCGCTGATGCCGAGACCGGTGGCGACCTGCTGCAGCTCCGCCAGCACCATGCCGTTGAGG
Source organism: Embleya sp. NPDC025285 (assembly GCF_055558835.1). Classification (NCBI taxonomy): domain Bacteria; kingdom Bacillati; phylum Actinomycetota; class Actinomycetes; order Kitasatosporales; family Streptomycetaceae; genus Embleya; species Embleya sp. NPDC025285. Next base: position 21,104 of record NZ_JBVHLU010000087.1, on the reverse strand, counting down.
CCGGTGCCCGTCGAGCGGCGGCGCCGCGTGGCGGGAGCGGGGGCGTCCGCGGTGGCAGCCGCGTCACCCGAGGCGGACGCGGCCTGCGGCGTTGCGTCCATGAGTTCGGTGGTGTCGCTCACGAAGGGTCCTTCCCTGGAGCGGGCGTCGGCCTTGAGAGGGCTCGGCGACCGGTTGTGCTGTCCGTCCCGCTTCCAGTGCGGTCCGGTGCGGTGGTCCGCCGGATGGCGGGAATCGTCGAAAATGTGCCCAGTACTGCGAGGATCGGGCTCATGTATGCCTGTGGGGGCTCGTATTCCTGTAGGGGCTCGATTTCCTGTGAAGGAACGGCCCTCGGGTCCCCGGGATGAGCTCGACGCGGCGCGGTGGTTCCGCCGGTCTGTATCGGGGAGCCACGTTCGTCACGAAGGACAGGCAGGAGGGGGAACTCCCAAAGGATCGTGGCCACAGAGCACCGAACGCGCCCAACCTATGCGGGTGGGGGATCTGGTGCGGTGATGACGCTAACACTACCGGACCCAAGAGACATTCCCCCACCCCATCGCTCCCCCGGCGCAGCCCATTTTTCCTGCGGTAGTGCAGTGGAGTGAACGGATCCACCACCGCTCGGACCGTTCGCCCGGCCGCGCCGGGTGTGCCGTCGGGTCCGTCTCCCGCCTACCGGGCGTACTGCCAACGAACAGCGAGTACGCAGGTCACGCCAGTGGCATGACGCTTGCTCCGGCCCCGTCCACTCCCAATTGCCGAACCACCCAATCGGGCCCGGCCATACCGATCGCCTCGTCGACCCGGTCGTGTGTGACCAGGGCGAGCACGGTCGGCCCCGCGCCGGAGACGACCGCGGCCATCCCCTGTGCGCGCAGCTTGTCGATCAATTCGGCGCTCGCGGGCATCGCGGGCGCCCGGTAGGTCTGGTGCAGCCGATCCTCGGTCGCGGCGAACAGCAGGTCCGGACGCGAGGTCAGCGCGGTGACCAGCAGGCCGGCGCGTCCCGCGTTCGCCGCGGCGTCGCGATGTGTCACCTTGGCCGGCAGCAGACCGCGCGCGACCTCGGTGGACAGCGGGGAGGCGGGTACGAACACGACTGGAGATATACCCCGGTCGGGGGTCGATCGCACCGCCCGGGGGCCGTCCTCCTCGGTCCAGGCGATGGTGAACCCGCCGAGCAGACACGCCGCGACGTTGTCCGGGTGGCCTTCCAACTCGGTCGCCAGGGCGAGTGTGGCCTCGTCGTCGAGCCGTTCGGCGCCGCCTATGGTCAGCGCCCGGGCGGCGATCACACCCGCGCAGATCGCCGCGGCGGACGAGCCCAGACCGCGTCCGTGCGGGATCCGGTTCGCGCATACGACGTCCAACCCGGGAGGTCGACCGCCCATCGCCTCGAACGCGGCGTAGGCCGCGCGCACGACCAGGTGGTTCTCGTCACGGGACAGGTCGTCGGCGCCTTCACCTGCGATGTCGATCGACAAGCCCTCGTCCGCGACCCGGACGGCGACGTCGTCGTACAGTCCGAGCGCGAGTCCGAACGCGTCGAACCCGGGACCCAGGTTGGCGCTCGTGGCCGGGATGCGAACCCGGACGGGGGCGGCACGGAATGCGGGGCCGGCCATACGCGTGGACACTCCTCCTCGTGGAGTTCCGGGCACCTTCGCGGGACGGTCCGAACCGGTGGCGCGTTCGGGAAATCGCGGGTGCTGCGGAACGGCAGGAACAGACGCGAGACCCGGGCGGCATGCGCCGCGGAACGAGTGCAAGGCCGCGTCCGGTGATCAGCCTACCGAAGGTGCGTTCCCTCGCGGGACACCGTAACCACCGCGTCGTGGGATTGGTACCGGAAATGGGATCGAAAAGGACCGGGGGCGGTCGACGAGTGACCGTCGACCGCCCGGATTCGATTCCGAAACGATTTCCACACCGGCGAATGCGGCGAATGGGCGACATTCCACCGGTGCATCGATCGATGGCGGCCGAACGGGTCAGCCCAGGCCGAGTTGGGCAGCCGCAGCAGACGCGTCGATCGGCACGACGACCGGCTTGGGCGCGCCGGCCACGGCCCAGTCCGGGTCCTTGAGGCCGTTGCCGGTGACCGTGCAGACGATCCGCTGGCCCGGATCGACCCGACCCTGTTCGGCCGCCTGGAGCAATCCGGCCACACTCGCGGCGGACGCCGGCTCCACGAAGACGCCCTCCTGGGCGGCCAGCAGACGGTACGCCGACAGGATCTGACGGTCGGTCACCGATTCGATGTGACCGCCGGAATCGTCCCGCGCGGCGATCGCGAAGTCCCACGACGCCGGGTTGCCGATCCGGATCGCGGTGGCGATCGTCTGCGGCGAGAGCACCGGCGCGCCGTTGACCAGCGGCGCCGAACCGGCCGCCTGGTAGCCCCACATGCGCGGGCGGCGGGCGGCCAGGCCGTCGGCCGCGTACTCGTTGTAGCCCTTCCAGTACGCGGTGATGTTGCCCGCGTTGCCGACCGGGAGCACGTGGATGTCGGGCGCGTCGCCGAGCATGTCCACGATCTCGAAGGCGGCCGTCTTCTGGCCCTCGATGCGCACCGGGTTGACCGAGTTCACCAGCGCGACCGGGTACTTTTCGGCCAGATCGCGGGCGAGCGTGAGGCAGTCGTCGAAGTTGCCGTCGACCTGGAGGATGCGCGCCCCGTGCACGAGGGCCTGGCCCATCTTGCCGAGCGCGATCTTGCCCTGCGGCACCAGCACGGCGCAGACCATCCCGGCGCGCACCGCGTACGCGGCGGCCGAGGCCGAGGTGTTGCCGGTGGACGCGCAGATGACCGCTCGCGCGCCCTCCTCCTTGGCCTTGGAGATCGCCATCGTCATGCCGCGGTCCTTGAAGGACCCGGTCGGGTTGGCGCCCTCGACCTTGAGGTGAACCTCACATCCGGTGCGCTCGGAGAGCACCTGGGCCGGGACCAGCGGCGTACCACCCTCACGCAGGGTGACCACGGGTGTGTTCGCCGAGACCGGCAGACGGTCGCGGTATTCCTCGATGACCCCGCGCCACTGAGTGGTGCGGACGCCTTCCTTGAGCGCGCTCACGGTCCCTCTACTCCCCTTCGACCCGCATGATGCCGGCGATGTCACGGACGATGTCCATACCGCGCAGATCGGCGACGGTCGCCGCGAGCGCGGCGTCGGTGGCGGTATGGGTGACGATCACGAGTGTGGCATCCCCGTCCCGGCCCTGTTGACGGACCGTGTCGATGGACACGTCGTGCTGGGCGAACACCGCGGCCACCTGGGCCAGCACACCGGCTCGGTCGGCGACGTCCAGGCTCAGGTGGTAGCGGGTACGGGCGATGCCCACCGGCTGCGGGGTCAGTTGGGCGTACGCCGACTCGCCGGGCCCGGTCGCGCCGGAGAGCTTGTTGCGGCAGACCGCGACCAGGTCGCCGAGCACCGCGCTCGCGGTCGGCGCGCCACCGGCCCCGGGGCCGTAGAACATCAGCTGTCCGGCCGCCTCGGACTCGACGAAGACCGCGTTGTACGCCTCGCGCACCGACGCGAGGGGGTGCGAACGCGGGATCATCGCCGGGTGCACGCGGGCACTCACGCTCTGCCCGTCGGCGCCGCGCTCGCAGATCGCCAGCAGCTTGACCACGCAGTCCATCGCCTTGGCACTGGCCACGTCGGCGGCGCTGACCTCGGTGATGCCCTCGCGGTAGACGTCGGCGGCGGTCACCCGGGTGTGGAAGGCCAGACCGGCCAGGATCGCGGCCTTGGCGGCGGCGTCGAAGCCCTCGATGTCGGCGGTGGGGTCGGCCTCGGCGTACCCCAGCGCGGTGGCCTCGTCGAGCGCCTCGGCGAAGCCCGCGCCGGTCGAGTCCATCCGGTCCAGGATGAAGTTGGTGGTGCCGTTGACGATGCCCAGGACCCGCTCCACCTTGTCCCCGGCGAGCGACTCGCGCAGCGGACGCAGGAGCGGAATCGCGCCGGCCACGGCGGCCTCGTAGTAGAGATCCACACCGTGTTTCGCGGCGGCGGCGTGCAGGGTCGAGCCGTCCTCGGCGAGCAGCGCCTTGTTGGCGGAGACCACCGAGGCGCCGTGCTCCATCGCGGACAGGATCAGGCCGCGGGCGGGCTCGATGCCGCCGATCACCTCGACCACGACGTCGATGTCGTCGCGTTTGACCAGTTCCACGGCGTCCGTGGTGACCAGCTCGGGGTCGATGCCCGCGCGCTCGCGCCCGGCCCGGCGTACCGCCACGCCGGCCAGCTCGATCGGGGCCCCGATTCGGGCGGCGAGGTCGGTCGCGTGCGTCGTCATGATGCGGGCCACTTCGGAGCCGACCACACCACAACCGAGCAGCGCCACCTTCAGCGGCTGCGTACGCATCATCCGACCTCACTTCTCGAAGACAAAGGTTGTCCGAGTCTGCCGTCCGGGGAATTTCCGGAGTCGGGCAGTGCCGACAAGTGTCGCTCGGATCATTCTCCGAACCAGGGCTGGTCCAGGATCCGAGACGACAATTCTTGCGGCCTCGCATGCCGGCCACGGGATTTTCTCCCGAGCCCGGGGGCCGCCGCCTGGCGACCCCCGATCGTTCCGTCGTTCTTGTTCCGGTGTTCTTTTGTGCCGGTGCTGCTGCTGTGGTGCCGGTGCTGCTGTGGTGCCGGTGCTGCTGTGCCGGTGTTCTCGCTTGTTCCGGTGTTCTCGCTCCGGCGGGGTCTTGCTCCGGGATTCCGCTCCGGGGCTCTCGCTCCGGGGTTCTCGCCCCGGCGGGGATCTCGCCCCGGCGGGGATCTCGCCCCGGCGGGGATCTCGCCCCGGCGGGGATCTCGCCCCGGCGGGGATCTCGCCCCGGAGTCTTGCTCCGGGCTCGGTTCCGGCGTTCGTGTGCGTTCTGGTGTGTGCGTTTTCGTGTGTGTCTTTTCGTGCCGAGATGCTCTCGTACGGCGGTCCCGGGTGTGGGCGTTCAGCCGATGTCGAGGCGGAGCAGGTCCTCTTCGGTCTCGCGCCGCACGATCACGCGCGCGCTGCCGTCGTGGACCGCGATCACCGGCGGGCGGGTCACGTGGTTGTAGTTGCTCGCCATCGAGCGGCAGTAGGCGCCGGTCGCGGGTACCGCGAGCAGGTCGCCGGGGGCCAGGTCGGCGGGCAGGTACGCGTCCTTGACGATGATGTCGCCCGACTCGCAGTGCCGGCCCACCACGCGCGAGAGCATCGGCGCCGCGTCGCTCTCGCGTGAGACGAGCGTCACGGTGTACTCGGCGTCGTAGAGCGCGGTGCGGATGTTGTCCGACATGCCGCCGTCCACGCTGACGTAGGTGCGCAGACCCTCCAGTGGCTTGATCGTGCCCACCTCGTAGAGCGTGAACGTGCCGGGCCCGGCGATCGCGCGGCCGGGTTCGACCGACAGCCGGGGCGCGGCCAGCCCGGCGGCGGCGCATTCGCGGCGCACGATGTCCAGCAGCGAGGCGGCGATGATCGCGGGCGACTGCGGGTCGTCGGCGGAGGTGTAGGCGATACCCAGACCGCCGCCGAGGTCGATCTCGGGGAGTTCGACGCCGTGCTCGTCCCGGACCGCGACCAGCAGGCCGACCACGCGGCGCGCGGCGACCTCGAACCCGGCGGTGTCGAAGATCTGCGAGCCGATGTGCGAGTGCAGGCCGATCAGTTCGAGCGAGTCGAGCTTGCGGATCCGGCGGACCGCCTCGGCGGCCTGGCCGTCGGCCAGCGAGAAGCCGAACTTCTGGTCCTCGTGCGCGGTCGCGATGAACTCGTGGGTGTGCGCCTCGACGCCGACGGTGATCCGGACCAGGACCTTCTGGGTGACGCCGCGCCGGTCGGCCAGGAACGCCAGCCGGCTGATCTCCTCGAACGAGTCGACCACGATCCGGCCGACGCCCACCTCCAGGGCGCGTTCCAGTTCGGCGCTCGACTTGTTGTTGCCGTGGAAGGCGATCCGGGCCGGGTCCATGCCCGCGGACAGCGCGACGGTCAGTTCGCCCGCGGTGCACACGTCCAGATTCAGGCCCTCCTCGGCGATCCAGCGCACCAGCGCACGACACAGGAATGCCTTGCCTGCGTAGAACACGTCCGCGCCCTCGAACGCCTCGCGCCAGGCGCGGCAGCGGGCCCGGAAGTCCGCCTCGTCGAGGATGTACGCGGGAGTACCGAACTCGCGGGCGAGCTCGCGCACGTCCAGGCCGGCGACGGTGACCACGCCGTCGGCGCCGCGCTCGGCGTTCGTGGGCCAGATCTTCGGGTCGAGCAGGGTCAGGTCCTCGGGCGCGATCGGCGGTGCGCCGTCGGGCAGGACGTCCGCGTGGCGGGGACCGGCGGGGTGGGCGGAACGGCTCATGTCGTGGTGCTCCCCGGGGGGTGTGGGCGTCGGTGTGGGTCTTTTGCGGGGCGGGTGCGGCGGCCGGCGGGCCGGGAAACACCGAAGGCCGGGCATCCGCCCGGCCTTCGGCCTGTCGCCTGCGTTGTGACGATCCGTCACATGCGCTCGGGGGCGGACACCCCGAGCAGGGCGAGGCCGTTGGCCACCACGGTTTTCGCGGCTTCGGCCAGCCACATTCGGGCGTACGTCAGGTCGGTGACCTCTTCCTCGCCCTTGGGCAGGATCTGACAGTGGTCGTAGAAGCGGTGGTACGTGCCGGCCAACTGCTCCAGGTAGCGCGCGACATGGTGCGGCTCGCGCATCTCGCCGGCCTTGGCGACCACCCGCGGGAACTCGCCGAGCATGCCGAGCAGGTCGGACTCCCACTCGGTGGACAACAACTCCGGCGTGAACTCGCCCTTGACGATCCCGCGTTCGGCCGCCTTGCGCTCGACCGAGGACATCCGCGCGTGCGCGTACTGAACGTAGAACACCGGGTTCTCGTTCTTGTGCGACGTGAGGATGTCGATGTCGAGGGTGATCGTGGAGTCGGTGGACGAACGGGCCAGCGAGTAGCGCGCGGCGTCGACACCGATCCACTCGACGACGTCGTCGATGGTGATGATGTTGCCCGCGCGCTTGGACATCCGGACCTCTTCGCCGGCGCGCATCATCTTCACGAACTGGCCGACGATGATCTCGATGTTGTGCTCGGGGTCGTCGCCCGCGCAGGCCGCGATCGCCTTGAGCCGCCCGACGTACCCGTGGTGGTCGGCGCCGAGCATGTAGACGGCGACCTCGTTGCCCCGGTCGCGCTTGTTCAAGTAGTACGCGGCGTCGGAGGCGAAGTAGGTCTTCTCGCCGTCGGACTTGATCAGGACCCGGTCCTTGTCGTCCCCGTAGTCCGTGGTGCGCAGCCAGATCGCGCCGTTGTCGTCGTAGACGTGGCCCTGCTCGCGCAGCCGCTCGATCGCCTTCTCCACCGCGCCGGACGCGTGCAGCGTGGTCTCGGAGAACCACACGTCGAAGTGCGCGCCGAAGTTCTCCATCGAGCGCTGGATCTCGGCGACCATCAGCTTGAGCCCGGTGGCGCGGAAGACCTTCTCCTGCTCGGCCTCGGCCAGGCTCAACACGTCGGGACGCTCGGCGACGATGTCGGCGGCGATGTCGTTGATGTACGCGCCGACGTAGCCGTCCTCGGGCACGGGGCGCTCGTTCGCCGCCGCCATCAGCGACTTGCCGAACTTGTCGATCTGCACGCCGGCATCGTTGATGTAGTACTCGGTGGTGACGTCGGCGCCGGACGCGCGCAGGATCCGCCCGAGCGAGTCACCGACGGCGGCCCAGCGCACCCCACCGATGTGGATCGGCCCGGTCGGGTTCGCCGAGACGAACTCCAGGTTGATCTTGAGCCCGTCGAACGCGTCGTTGCTGCCGTACGCGGCGCCGGCCTCGACGATGCTGCGGGCCAACTCGCCCTGGGTGGCCGTGTCGAGCGTGATGTTCAGGAACCCGGGGCCGGCGATGTCGACCTTGGCCACACCGGTCGCCTGCGCGATCCGCGCGGCCAGCAGCTGGGCGATCTCCCGCGGCGGCCGCTTGGCCGGCTTCGCGAGCTGCAACGCGATGTTCGTCGCGTAGTCCCCGTGCTCGCGGTTCTTGGGTCGCTCCACCGTCGTGCTCTCGGGCACGGCAACGGCGAGCTCGCCCGCCTCGACGGCGGCACGAACCGCGGACAACACTGACTGCGAAAGCTCTGCGGGGGTCACGGGGACAAGGGTAGGCGACCCGCCGACCAACCCGCCCGGCGGGCGGCGTAGGTCATTCGGGTGACACTTCCGAAGCCGGCTCCGGCTCGGCCCGCACTCCTGCCGCGGCTCCTGCTTCCGCTCGCGGTGTCGCTCCCGCTTCCACTCCTGTTGCGGCTCCCGTTCCCGCTCCCGCTTCCTTTCCCGTTCCCGCTTCCTTTCCCGATCCCGTTTCCGGCGACAACGCCCGCACCAACCGAATGAGCTGCTCGGGATGAAACGGCTTCGTCAAATACCCGTCCACGCCCACCGCCCGAGCCCGCGAGAAGTCCTCGTCCTGGGCACAGGCACTGATCATCAGGATCTTCAACCCACTGGTCCGAGGATCCGCCCGCAACCGAGCAGCCGTCCCGATCCCATCCAGATGCGGCATCACCACATCGAGCGTGACCAGATCCGGCCGCACCTCATGCACGAGCCGCAAGCACTCCTCACCATCCCGAGCAGTGCTCACCACAAACCCCTCCAGCCGCAGATTGACCGCGATCAGCTGCCGAATCACCTCGTCGTCATCCACGACAAGCACCCGCGCCGCCTCACCACCAATCCCGCCCACGCCAGTGAGGTTAGGCCCCCCACACCCACCTCGGGGCCCGATCCGCACATCTCATCCCGCACCTCCCCCGCCCCCTCCCTCCAACCCCTTCGCAACCCACTCCCCAGAGCTGGTAATGTTCACGTCACCCGAGCCCCTGTAGCTCAGGGGATAGAGCAACGGCCTCCGGAGCCGTGTGCGCAGGTTCGAATCCTGCCAGGGGCACGTACTGGTCAGGGTGTGTAAGTGTGACTTGACCAGCAGGAACAGAAGCAATGAAGGCCCGGACTCAGTCCCACTGAGTCCGGGCCTTCATCGTTGTGTAGCGCTGTTCGTGCCAGACCTGTGCCAGAGCCTGTCACTCGTCGTGAGAGTCCTTCAGGGCCTGCTCGATCCTCTGGTTCGCCTGCTCCTCCACTCCGTCGATGCACCCCTCGTAGCGCCGATGGATGACTTCGGGCGAATTGCCTGCCCTACGGGCGACTTCGGCCACCGGCACCCGGGCATTCAGCCAGCCGGTGATCGCGGCGTGGCGAAAGTCGTACGGCTTTCCCGCCAGGATCGACTTCCGCCGGTCGGGCGGCAGCGCCAGTGTGCGAGCCTCCTCCCACACACGCCAGTAGGTGGAGGTCCCCACCAGGTCACCCCGCTCGTTCCCGAACATCCGGCCCTCCTTGGCGGTGCCGAACTCCTTGAGATGGGCCTTCAGGATGGCCACCAGAACCGGAGGGATCGGGACCGGTCGATCGGCGTTCGCTTCTCGCGCCTTGAGACCTCGGGCGTCGTGCCGCTCGCCGGAGTCGGTCCATTGCTTCCCTGATACCGGCCGCGTCTCTCGGAGGGTCAGGGTGCCCCACCCCTCCTTGGGGAGGTGGCAGTCGTCCTCTTTGAGACCCACCGCTTCGGCGGGCCGGAGTGCGGCGTAGTACTGGACCGCGAAGAACGCCACCAGGCGGCGCCCCTTCTTGCGGTTCCACGAGCCGACGTACGACACGGCCGTGAGGATCTGCCGGGCCTGGACCGGGTTCGGGAGCACGCGGCGGTCGAGCGCGGACACGGTCTTGGGCGCCGCCCACTTCAGGCCCTTGAGGGGGTGATCGGTCAGAGCGCCGGTTTCGAGCGCGTACTCGACTGCGGTGTTGAGGCCCCGCCGTCGCCGCTTGACCGTCTCGGCAGCCGCCGGTTTGCCATCGAGCTTGTGCGTCAGCCTGTACTGAACGTCGCGCACGATCGCCGGATCGGCGAGGTCCGACACAGGACGGGCGTGCTTGGCGAGCCACGCGTGAGCGGACCGGAGCCCGTCCGGTATGTCGTCGTCCTCCTGCCCCGGTACGACCATCCACCGGACCACGCCACGGATCGCGGTGGCCTTCGGCGCGCCGGGCGAGTCGTCCACCATGGCCAGCGCCACGGCGGCCAGGCTGTCGGCGATCCCCTCCCGGGTCTTGGCCGCGAGTGACTTCCACCGCGCCTTCAGGTAGGCCCGGCAAAACTCCGGCCACAGGACGTCCCCCGGGGACGTCTTCACCTCGGTCACTTCCGTTTCGGCTTCCGCGCGGGCCTTGGCCCAGTACTCGGACTCCGGAAGGCCGGACGCGATGTGGAACGGCTCACCGCGGCGCATCGCCTGCCACAGCTCCGACCGGCGGCTGTCGGCAAGAGGCAGCGTGGCGAACGACTCCCCCGTCTTCACCCCGCCGACCTTCCAGCGCAGCCGATGCGGCGCGGACTTGCTCGGTGCCTTGCTGACCCCCCACAGCCGCACGTTGAAGGAGAAGCCCTCGGGGACGGCACGTCCGTTGTTCGCCGTTGCTCCGTTGGTCACGCGGCCTCCTCGTGCGCGGAGAGCCAACGAACCAGTTCGGACCGGCGCACGCGCACGCTGCCGTTGGGGAGCTTGATGGACTTGGGCGCCTTACCGGTCTGGCGCCACCGGTAGTAGGTGGAACGCGGGACGCCCAATTCCTCGATCACCTGCGGGATGGTGAGCATCGGGTCACGACTGACGGTCACGGGTTCCTCCCGGTCCGAGCGGTGGTGGCAGGCGGTGCAGGGTTCGATGTCGGGGTGCTGGGGTCGGTCCACGGGATGACCCCGGTCGCGGTTGGGCGGCGCGCGGCGAACTCCCTTGCGGGCCAGCGGCGCCCAAGGCGAGTAGGCAATCCCGGCCGCGCTCTCACGGCGCGCAACCGGGGTGTGTGAGGTGTCCTGCGGCGGTGTCCGCAGGGTCAACAGGGTCGCCGCACGTGGCGCAGAGCAGGTAATAGCCAGAGATTGGCCGCATTCCAGCGTCCACAGGGCCCGCAGTGTCCGGCGACCCGTGTTTCCCCTGGTCAACGCCGTCCAGTACTTCGGACACTGCCGTCGCAGCAGTGTCCGGGGCGGTGTAGGTAGCGTCCGCATCGGTGTTCTGCGGACGCTGGCCGCCCTGGGTGTGGACGCTGGCGCGCACCATTGTGTCCGTCGGAAGCGGCAGGTCAGCGGGGGTAACGGACGCTGTGGACGCGTTGGACGCTGTCTTGCGGACTATCTCTGGACACGTGAGTGTGATGAGTCGGTGGCGGTGCCGGTCCAGGCTTCGCGCCGTGTCGTCGTAGGTGATTCCGATCGACCGGAACAGCGGTGCCAGGCGTCGGAGTTGCCCGCCGGCCCGGGTGGCGTCCTTGGGCCACTTGGGGTGGTGCGTCTCGGGCGGCGGGATAAGGTCGAGCAGGTGCGCGGTGGTGCCGGTCCACGCGCCATGGGTCTCGATGAAGTGCGCGACGGCGGACCCGAACGGGTCGCCCTCCAACGCGTCGGCGGCGACACGTTGTGACGAAGCCACGTAGTTGTCCAGGGTGCTCCACCCCTGGACGGCGTCCACCGCGGCGAGCACCCGGGCGTAGTCGGCCATGCGCGGCATGCGCTCCAACCGCACGTCGGGCAGCACGCGCAGCACCTCGCACAGCAGGTCGAGCAGTGCCGCGAGCACGTGAGGACGCGCGGCGGCGTAGGTGCGGTCGAGGTCTTCCTCGCTGCGGCGGTGCTGTTCCTCGATCAGTTGAAGGTCGAGCATGAGGAGGCGTTCGGCCAGGTCGCCAGCGAACGCCCCGGCGTCGATGGTGGTCATGGCCAGCACCCGGCGGAACGTGAGCACCACGACGTCGTCATCGGTGTAGAGCGCGCGGTCCACGATGCCGTCGCCGGTGACCGCCTTGCACAGCGTGTCCGAGAGCCACGGCGGGATCGTGGACACGTTGTCCAGACACAGGGCCCAGGAGTTGAACGCCTGTGTGGCCCAGGTCTTGACGTCGCGCGGTTGGCTGCGCTTGGTGGCGGGTGAGGCGTCCACGAGGCCGATGACCAGCTGCGCGGCCTTGGACTTGCCGGTGCCCTGTTCGCCCTTGAACGTCAGGACGGGGTGCGGGATGTGCGGGATCCACGCCGCGATCAGCCATGCGACCAGCTGGTGGAACGTGGTGTCGTCCATGTTGAGCAGGTCCCGCAGGTGCGCGAACCCGGCGTCGTCGCTGATGGGTTCGGGCATCGGGGACATCGCGCCGGAGCGGCGGAACAGGACGGGTGCCCGTTCGGCGACGTGCCACCCATCGGGTTCGGCGATCACACACCGTCCGTCGGCGGTGCCCAGGTCGATGACGACGCGTTCGGCGTCGCCGGCGACCCGCAGGTGGACGGGTATCGGGTCGGTCGCCGCGGCGATGCCTTCGAGCACGGTCATGGCGTCGGCGAGCGCGGACTGGGAGGGGACGTTGCCGCCGTTGGCGTCGGTGAACCGGCGGGCCAACTCGGCCCGCAGGCCGGCTTTTCCGCGCAGGGGCATCGCGATGTTGGGGCCGTTGCGGCGCACGCCGTACGGGCGGGCGTCCTCCGACACGACCAGGTCGAACGCGGCACGGGCCAGGGACACGAGCGCGGTGGCCTGCGAGGGGCCCTTGTCGCCGCTCACGGTCGCTCCCCTGCCCCGGCGGTGCGGCGCCCGCTCGCGATGGTGCGCTGCGCGCCCGGCGCGGGGTGTCCGGCCTCCACGGCGGCGGCGAGCAGTTCGTCGGCGGCGGTGTCGGGGTCGATGCGCGGATCGGCGAAAGCCCGGCAACTCGCCCAATACAGGCGGTTGTTCAGCTGCCCCTTCGGAGCGTTGCGCACGAACCCCGCCAACGCCCCCACTTCACCTGATCCCGCCCCGCGTTCACCCTTGGCCTGGCGCTGGGCGGCTGGCCGAGGACGAAGCATCAGGTCGAGCAGGGCCGCGGGGAGGGTGGCGAGCGGCCCAGGGTCGATGTATGCGTACCGGCCGCGGTCGGTGCGGGAGCCGGGGCCGATCAGGTAGCCGCCGGTACCGCGCACGTCGATGCCGGGACCCAGCCTGCTCGCCGAGTTGGTCACCCGTGCCTCGGCCGGGGCGGCGAACCACAGGTGCAGCCCGCCCGAGGGGGTTGTCACGGTGACGGTGTCGGGGACGGTGAAGCCGTGCCAGGCGGCCAGGTCGGCGAGCGCGGCCACGCCGTCCAGGCCGTTCTTGCGATCGAGGTCGAGGCCGATCAGGTGGTACGGGGGGCGTCCGCAGGCGATGCCGTAGCCGTGGGCGCCCGGAGTGGCCGCGAACAGGGCACGGACGCGCCGCGGGTCGGGGGTGGCGTCGTGGACGCCGTGCCCGAACCGCCCGCATTCGCCGCGGCACACGGTCGAGGTGTCGGGGTGCGCGGTGGGGATGGCCGGGGTCTTGGTCGCGGTGGTGGGGAAGACGGCCATGCCCCGGCATTCGGCGGTGGCGAGCGCGGCGGCGCGCACGGCCTGCCACATGGGGTGACGTGTCGTGAAGGGCTGGGAGGTGGAGCGGTCAGGCGTCATGCTGGGGTTCTCCTGTCTGTCGGGAGAAGGACCGGGTGCCCGGCGACTTGGTGGAAGGCGGGCACCCGGTCCGGCACGGTCAGAACGGCGGTTTGTCCATCGCGTCAGCCCCGGCCGCGGTGCGGGTGGTGCGGTGGATGTCGGCGGTGGCGTGCTTGAGGCTCGCGCCGATGTCCTCGATGTCCAGTCCATAGCCGCTGCGCACTCCGTCGGCGGTCTGCATCTCGAACTGACGCAGGACCCCGGTGGCCACGACCCGCGACCCCTTGGTCAGGGAGGTGGTGACGTTCTCGGCGAGGGTGCGCCAGGCCGAGCAGCGCAGGAAGAGGGTGTCGCCGTCGCGCCACTCGCCGGAGGGCTTGTCGTAGACGCGGGTGGTGGACGCGACGGTGAACGCTGCGCGGGCCACTCCCGCAGTGGTGTGGGTGAGTTCGGGGTCGGCGCACAGGTTGCCGACGATGGTCACGGTGGTGCTTCCGATGGGCATCGCGGTGCCTCCTAGGCGGTCGCGTGCGGGGTTTCGGGGTCGGTGAGGCGGCCCCAGTGGGTGCCGAGGATCTCGGCGTCGGCGGCGATGGGAACGCCCCGATACGTGCCGGTCATGGCGGCCGTGAGCAGGTTGCGGACGTGCTCTGCCTGGTCGGTGGGGACGTGGACGATGACTTCGTCGTGGACGAACAGCCACAACCACTCCCCCGGCATCCCCCGCGACACGATCAGGTCGTGGACGGCGGCGACCAGCAGGTCGCGGGAGGTGGACTGGATCGCGTAGTTCCCGTTCGCGTACGGCCGTTCCGGATCGGCCGGGATACGCCGTCCGGATCCGGTGACCACGACGGGGAGTTCGGCGATGGCGCGCCCGTAGCGGACGACGTCCGGGTACGCCCGCCGCCACCGGTCGATCACGCCCTTCGCGGTGGTGACGGGCACGCCGGTCTGTGCGGCGAGCGCGCGAGCACCCCCGCCGTAGATCGTTCCGAAGGTCGCCCGTTTGCTGATCGTGCGCTGTTCCTTGGTGAAGTCGGGCCCGTACATCAGCTCGGCGGTGGCGTCGTGGATGTCCACCCCGGAGGCGATGACACCGGTCAGGATCGCGTCGCGGCTGAGGGCCGCGGCCACCCTGATCTCCACCTGTGCGAAGTCGCAGGCGACGAGGGTGTGTCCGGGGTCGGCGCGGAAGCAGTGCCGTAGGCGCGGGTCGTGCTTCTTGAGGGTCTGGAGTGCGGGTGCGGTCACGGACATGCGGCCGGTGCGGGCCCGCAACGTGTTGATCTGCGGATGCACCCGTCCGCCCGGATCTGCGGCGGCCAGAAAGCCCTTCAGGTTCGACAGGGTGTTGGACGTGGCTGCCATCGTCCGGCGCGCGGCGAGTATCCGTGTCGCTTCCTCGGAGACGGCTAGGTGCCCGGCATCGACTTCCTCGGCCAGGTGATCGAGGACGTCCCGGGTGACCTGCGGTCGGCCGGTGGCCGTGCGCGGCAGCTCGGTGCCGACGTTGTCCGCGACCCAGGCGGCGAACTTCGGGCTGCCGCCGGGGAATCCCAGTTCGGCCTCGATCAGCGCGGCCGCGGTGGTGTGCTCGGTCCGGACCTGGTCGAGCAGGTTGCGGGTGTAGTCGACGTCCAAGAGCAGGCCGCGGGCGGTGATGCCGACCGATTGTGCGGACAGCCAGTGTTCGACCGGTACGAGGTGGGAGAACGGTGCGCATCGGGCGAGCAGAAGCGGGAACAGCCGTCGGACGTAGACCGCGTCCAGCCCCGCGTACACGACGTATGCGGGGTCGTCGGTGGGGATGTTGTTCCATCCCCAGGTCAGGGCGGCGTCACCGGCCCGGTGTCCGGTCGGGGCGAGCGAGCGCATGCGCTCATACAGCGCCTCCCTGGCAGTCACCAAGCCGTCGTCCAAGTGCCGCAGGGTCAGTTCCTTCAGCCCGTGGCCTGCGCGTTCGTCCGGGTTGACCAGTTTGGACAACAGGTGTGTGTCGGCGACTCGATAACCCAGGTCGATGCCGAGGTGGGCGCGGATGGCAAG
Organism: Embleya sp. NPDC025285; assembly: GCF_055558835.1. NCBI lineage: Bacteria > Bacillati > Actinomycetota > Actinomycetes > Kitasatosporales > Streptomycetaceae > Embleya > Embleya sp. NPDC025285. Next base: position 5,536 of record NZ_JBVHLU010000087.1, on the reverse strand, counting down.
GGTGTCGTAGGTGGTGTGGGTGACGAACCTGCGTGCCGGGTCGGTCAGCACCGTACGGATGGCGGCGTGTTGCTCGGGCACCGCCGGGTCCAGAACCCACGCGGCGGTCGGGGTGCCGAACTGCACGAGACGCACGGCGCTGTCGGGGCCGAAATGGCCGGGTCCGCCGTTGACGATCGCGCGGGTCTCCACGTCCAGCCCCAACACGGGGTCGGAGCGGGTGAACGCGAACCACGCCTGCACGTCGAAGGCTTCGTCCCGGCCGGGCGCATGGATCCGAACGTCCTGCATCCCGCAGGGGTGGGTGTGGACGCTCACGCCGCTTTCCTTCCACCCTCGTCGTGCGTGGGTTGGGGTACCGGCGCCGCCGGGTGTTCGCATCGCGGGCACTCCCACAGGAGCGGGATCGTGCCCAGGGCCATCGGGGTGCGGCATCGCGGGCACGCCGGGGCCACCGGCGGCGGGAGCAACGCCGACAGCCACCCGAAATCGCTCGGCGCCGCCGAACCCGCAACTGACGCGCGGACTTCGGCAGGCACACCGGTCAGCTCGGCATGCTGCTCGGCTGTGATGAGTCCGAGTTCGAGCCACCGGTCCAGCGGGTCCGCCCCCTCCCCCGGGGCCAGCGCGCACGAGGAGCACAGCCGTCCGCCGGGGCCCTTCTCGCCGTCGCCGTCGGGTGTGCCGGGCGGTGGTTTGCGGCCCCACCGGCAGCCTTCGATCCCGGCCGCGTTCGCCTCGCGCTCCAACGCACGCAGGGGTTCGGCTGCGTGTGGGTAGAAGAACTCGATCTCTTCGAGTTCACCGGGCTTGGCGTAGGCCCCACACAGGCACTCCGCCGACATGTGCAGGTGCTCGGTGACCTCGTTCAACGGCAACGCCCCGTCGAAGCACAGCCGGTGCGGGGCGTGGGTGTGGTCGCGGGCGCAACGGTGCAACGACCGGTATTCCTTTATGTGTTCGTTGGTCCAGTGCACGAGCGGGGATGTCCAGACGATCGCGCCGTCGGGGTCGACGGCTTCCGCGTTGCGCCATCGCCGGTCGCTCTCGGCCCAGCGCATGCCGCCCAGGAAGGCCACCTTGCGCGTGCGCCCGTGGGTGCCGACGACGCTGCGGCGGAACCTCATCAGGGGTTCGTCCTTGAGGTGGCGGTACATCCACCCGGTGCCCGGGCGGGCCGGGGAAGCCGCGCCAGACGGCGCGTTTGCCCGCGTTCGGCCCGGTGGAGGCGATGACCCGGCCCATCACCAGGTCCGCGTAGCTGTTCTTCGGTCGCAGCTCGTGCAAGCGCTCGCCCCACGCGGCGGCGACGTCGCGCACGTGCTGCGACGTCTCCGGCACACCCGTGCCGGTGTTGACGTGCAGGACCCCGTCATAGCGCCCGCGCAGCAGGTGGCCCACGATCACGCTGTCGTTCCCGCCGGAGAACAGCCAATACATCCCCACGATCGGGAACGAGGCCATCACCCCGTCGATGATCTCGAACGAGCGGGCAATCGCGTCGTCCAGCGAACGGCCTGCCCAGTCCGCCGCCTCCTCCGGGGCGGCCTTCGGCGGGCGCCTGCCGATGTCGGTCCCGGCCGGGGTGATACCCGGGTCCTCCTCGGTGACGTGCGCCGGTGCGGCTTCGGTCGTGAGGGTGTCCGTCATGATTCCTCCTCGGGGTGCGCGGGCCCTGTCAGGCGAGGTGGCGTTCGGCGGTGGCGCCGTGGGTGGTGGAGTCGAGGAGCGGGCGGTGCACGTCGCGGTGTGCGATCACGATTGCCGCGCAGCCGTCGGTAAGGATCTCGGCAATGTGGCGGGCAACGGCAACGCTGCGGTGCCTGCCGCCCACGCATCCGCAGGCGATCGTGATCGGGCCGGGGACGGTGTGGGCCAGGTCGTGCGCGGCGAGCGCGGTCACTGCGGCCAGGTCACGTACGCCGGGGGTGTCGAGGACGTGCGCGTAAACGTCGTCGTCCAGTCCGGTCCGCTGGCGCATCTGCGGGTCGTGGTGCGGGTTGCGGAACCGGCGGCGCAAGTCGAGCGTGATCTCCGCCTCGGGCGCGGGGGCGTACCCGTAGCCGAACGAGACGATGCGGATCATCCGCTTGTAGGGATGTGTCGTCATGCCGGGGTCTCCTGCCTGCATGGGTCGACCGGGTCGGCCGTCCTCCACGACCCCGGGCGTGCACGGTCCGGGGCCATGGGGAGCGATCGAGGGTCAGGCGAAGATGCCGCTGACTGCCTGGACTCCGGCGGTGACGACCTGGTCTCCGGCCTGCGCAGCGGTCAGCGCGATGGCGGATCCGGCGAGCATCACCCCGGCGACGAACGCGACCAGGGCGATGCCGACGGTGCGGCGGCGGTGAGCCCAGATGCCCACCAGTACGGCGAGCAGGATGCCGCTGCTGATGCTGAGGGCGGTGCCGCCCGCCGTTCCGGTGCGCGTGGTGTTCTCCCCGGCGGCGAACGCGGCCGAGACGGGGGCGATCAGGGTCAGGAGGGTGGCGGTGGTCAGGACGGTTGCCGCGCGTCGAGCCTGGGTTCGGACGGGGGTGCGCATAGGTGCCTCCGTGGAAGGTGTCGCGGGCGATGGGCAAGTCGTGCACCCACGGCCCGGCCGCTCACCTCTGTGGGCGAGCGGCCGGACCGTGCGGGCACGGCGGCGGACCGCGTCATCGGTCGTCCGGGCGGCGCGCGGTGCCGAGGAGGCGGGCGCCCAGGCGCGGGCGCAGGCCCGTCCCCCGGCACCGGCGGCAGCGCCGCACCGCGCACAGCGGCCTGTTGGGCGGGTGGTGGTGAAGGTCGGCACCGGTGCCCGCACACCGGCGACACCGGCCCAGCGGCGCGAGGCGGCACGCGATCGCGTAGCCAACCCCGAGAGCGAGCAGGAGCAGGACATCGGCGACGGTCATGGGACTTCCTTTCGGTGATTGGGGGTTGAGCGGGGCGGCGGATCGAGGGCAAGGTGAAGCGCCCCGTGGTCCGCACCGCGGCAGGATCTGCACTCGACGCGGTGACGGTGTGTGTGGAAGCCGTGTAGGCCTACACGGCCCAGACCCAGACCCGCCGGAAAGGCGTCATGGGGCCCACAGCGCCCCGCGAGGGGGTTTGTTCGGCGATGGCCCGTGTAGGCCTACACGGCCTACACGGGCAGGTCAGGGGCCTACACGGGGCCTACACGGAGCGTGTAGGCCTACACGGGTGTGTAGACCCCCGTGTAGGCCCTCTTGTGTAGGCCTACACGGGACTCGCCTGTCACGCCCGGTAGTTGGCGATGGCCTTGGCCAGGGTCACGGCGTAGAAGCCGGGGCGGGCCTGGCCGGAGATGCGGACGGTCCCGGCGCCGGGCCGGTTGACCCCGACGGTCCGCATCAGGGCGCCGAGTTCGTTGCCGAGAGTCTGCGCGTCCATGCCCAGCGCGTCGGCCAGGTCGGCGGTGTACATCCGCCCACCGGCCTCCTCCAAAGCCTTGTGGGCGCGCACCAGCAGATCCGGCGCCGCGTCGCCCGTCTCCTCGCGGGGACCGGTGGCGCGGTCGCCCCACTGGGTCGGCCCGGTCTGGGCCAGGACCCGCTCGAACGCCTCGTCCTCTCCGCCGGGCCCCGCGGGAGACGCGCCATCCAGGCTTTCGCGGGCGGCGTCCATGAGCGCGGCCATGGACGCCGCTCCCACCGACCCGCCGCCGGGGGCGGGGGCCTCGGCGGGCGCCGCCGGGGCGCTCACGTCGGTCGAGGGGGCGGCGCTCGTGTCGGGGACGCTCGAACCGTTGCGCGGCGGTCGGAGGACCTTCACATCCGTCCACGGACGGGTGGTGGGCGCGAGGGACTTGCCCTTGAACAACTGGGGCAGGACCCGCGCCCAGCGCGAGGCGTAGTAGCGGCCGGGGACGGTGTCGACGGTGATGGCGTCCAGGGTGGGGCGGCGGTCGGCGAGCGCGACGGCGAGGGTGTCGATGCGCAAGTTGCGCAGGCGCTCGGCCTTGAACGGCCTGGGCTGGATAACGGTGCCGGTGGCGTCCGGGTAGGAGACGAACCCGGAGCCCTGGACCCGCGCGGCGCGGGGGTCCAGGCGGGTGCCGCCGTAGGGGAACAGGTGGGACAGCTCTTCGGGGTCGGAGACGCGCATCCCGATGCGGATCCGGGACTGCTTCTTCATCGCCGGGGTGGACACGTCCATGGTGGCGCGAAGGCCGACGCTGAACTCCCGGAAGCGTGTCGCGCGGCCGACGTTGATCACGGTGTTGAGCTTCTCCAGCAGCGACGGCGACAGTTCCGCGATCTCGTCCGCGATGATCAGGATTTCCGGGACGTCCGGGGAGACGGGGATCTTGTCGTCGTCCACGGACGACATCAGGTCCTGGTAGCCGGTCTTGCGGGCGTTCATCCCGGCGATGGCGATGTCGAGCATGATGTGCGCCTCCTCCTCGGTGGGCGCGACGTAGTCGATGACCGGGCGCTTCGCGGTGCCGTGCAGGGCCCAGGCGCGCAGCCACGGGAGGGAGAGCCCGGCGCCGGTGGTGTCGATGTGCCACACCAACACGTCGTTGGCCTTGAGGACCTTGCCGGTGATGACGTTGGTGACGTTCGTCTTCCCGGAGTCGGTCTGGCCCACGGTCAGACCGCACGAGTCCAGGACCGAGAACTGCACCGGGGTGCCGTCGGGGTGCCTGCCGATGGAGATCGGGTTGTTGATCGTGGTGACTTCGAGGTCGTCCTCCGGGAAGGGGATCTCGGTCGCCAACACGTCCACGAGGGTGACCCTGATCAGCACGGTTCCGTGCTCGCTGCCCTCGGTGATGTCCACGCCGCCGCCGCGCGGCAGCTTCAACGCCCCGGCCAGGATCCGCGCGGCGTTCGACGGCATCTCGTGGGTGCCAGGGGGGAGTTCGACCATCACGGTGTAGCCGATGTCGCCGGGCCAGGGCTTGACGCCCGGCACCCGGTGGCCCTCCATCCGGAACAGGGTGGTCAGGCGTTGGTGCCACTCGGCGGACATGCCGTTGGCCCACCGCTGGATCAGCGCCGCCGCCTTGCCCTCGCGGGCGCTCTGCTCGCTGTGGGCCAGGCCGTTGGCGAGCACGAGCCCGGCGGTGGCTCCCGCGCCCCACCAGCCGAACGCGTGCGCGGTGAACGCCGCGTCGCCCGCGACCGTGGCCGCGGTCCACACCCCGCCGCCCAGCCACGCCGCGGCGCGGGCGAGCGTGTGCCCGGCCGGGCGACGGCGCCGCAGATCGGCGACCGCCTGGGCCACCGCGCCGCTCCCGGCGACCAGCCCGGCGTACATCGGCGGAAGCCCGGTGGCCGCGCCGACCGCGGCGACGCTGTACGCGCCGCCAGCGACCAGGGCAGCGCCCATGACCGGGGTCGTCTCCCACGTCCAGTCCACACCGGACGCCTCACTCGTCTTGCCGCTCACGGTGGATCTCCGTTCGGGTCGTCACAGTCCAGGGAAGAGAACGGCCCGGGGGGGGGAGGGGGGGGGGGGGGGGGGGGGGGGGGGGGGGGGGGGGGGGGGGGGGGAGAGGGGGGGGAGGGGGGGGGGGAGGCGAATC
>NZ_JBVHLU010000086.1:0-46529 GCF_055558835.1 Embleya sp. NPDC025285 | reverse complement strand
CCCCCCCCCCCCCCCCCCCCCCCCCCCCCCCCCCCCCCCCCCCCCCCCCCCCCCCCCCCCCCCCCCCCCCCCCCCCCCCCCCCCCCCCCCGGGACCGGCCCTGCGTCGAACCGCCCACGACCGCGCACACGACCACCCACGACGACGCACGACGACGCGATACGAGGGACGCACATGACGACCGACCGCAGGGTCGAGCCGGCGATCTCCGGCTACTTCACGAACCACACGCTCGCGGACCTCGCCGACGCCCTGCGCGCACGACGCGTCTCGGCCGTGGAACTGGCCCACCACGCGCTCGACGCGATCACCAGAGCGAACGATCGGCTCAACGCCTTCGTCGCGGTCGATCCGGCCGGGGCTCTGGAGGCGGCGGAGCGGGCCGACCGCGAACTGGGCGCGGGCCGCGATCGTGGCGCCCTGCACGGTGTCCCGGTCGGCGTCAAAGACCTCATCGACGTCGCGGGCCTGCCGGCGACCTACGGGTCGGCACACTTTCGCGACCACGTTCCCGCAGCCGACGCGGCCTGTGTGACCCGGCTTCGCGAGGCAGGCGCGGTCATCGTGGGAAAGACCACCACACACGAGTTCGCCTACGGCCCGACCGGCGACCGTTCTCTCCAAGGGGCTTCGCGCAATCCGCACGACCCGAGCCGCATGACCGGTGGATCCAGTGGTGGCAGCGCGGCGGCGGTCGCGGCGGGAATGGTTCCGCTGGCTCTGGGCACCGACACCGGCGGTTCCGTACGCATCCCCTCGGCACTCTGCGGCGTCCACGGATTCAAGCCCGCCTTCGGAGCGTTGCCCACCGAGGGCGTCTTCCCGCTGGCGACGGCCTTCGACCACGTCGGCATCCACGCTCGCGGCGCACGGGACTGTCTCACCGCGCACCACGTGCTCGCGGGCAGCGCGCCGGAGCTTGCTCGGACGACCGCTCCGCTCCGCATCGCGTGGCTGGACACCCGCGGGCTGGGACCCACGGACCCGAGGGTGGCGCGGGCCGCACGGGCCGCACTCGAACAGCGTGTCGGCCCCGTTCCCGACGTCCCCTTCCCCGGAGCGGCGCGGTTGCGGCAGGCGTTCCTCGCCATTCAGGGCCGGCAGGCCCATGCGGTGCACGCCGACCGGATCGAGCGTGAACCCGGTCTGTTCGATCCGGAGGTCCTGCAACGCCTGCGCGTTGCGGGGGCGGTCGGGGACGACGAGGTCGGCCACGCACACCGCGTCCGGAGCTTCGCGGCGTGGACGGTGGCCCGTCTCTTCGAGGAACACGACGTACTGGCACTGCCCACGGTGCCGGTGGTGGCGCCACCCCTGGGATGCCGGGACCTCGACGTCGCCGGTACGCCCGTCGAGGTCCGCGCGCTCCTGCTGTCTTTGACCTTCCCCTGGAACCTCGTCGGCGTTCCCGCGCTCACGCTGCCGGCGGCTCCCGTGGACGGCCTCCCCACCGGCCTGCAACTGGTCGCCCCGACAGGCCGCGAACACACCCTCTTCCACATCGCGGAGCTCCCGACACGGGCCGAGGCAACGGTTGCTGTTTCGGGGTGACTTCCCGGGGCGGAATCCCGATTCCTCGCTACAGGGCACGAATTCGGGCGGAGCCGCGGTCGTCCGCCTCCTCGGGGCGAAGCCCGAAACCGGGACCGCTCCCGGCGGTTCGCAGAGGCCGTGCAGTCCTTGCGGGCAACGGAGCACCCGAAACGGTTTTGGATCGATCGGTTCAAAATGTACTACGGTCCTGCGCGGAGACGGCGGATCGCCGCTGCCTCCGTGCGACGCGATTACCGCGACTGCACTCCTCGCGGACCACGGCGCTCGGCCCCGGCCACCGTGGAGATCCATCCTCAGCCCCCGGTCCTCCCGGACCGTCGACCACTCTCAGGGACCCACCATGACCAAGCCGGCCGCCTCCGTTCCCGTTCGTGTCACCGTCGACGCCGACTGGTACGCCCCGACCCGCATTTCCCTCGGCATCCGCGTCGGCGACCTGATCTTCACTTCGGGGCAGGCACCGGTCGACGACAACGGGAAATCCGTCGCGCCCGGCGACTTCGCGGCCCAGGCCCGCCAGGCCATGGCCCATGTCGGCAGCGTCCGCGAAGCTGCCGGATCCGACCTCGACCATCTGGTCAAGGTCACCGTCTTCGTCACGGACATCGCGCACCAGCACCTTTACGAGGCGATACGCGAAGCGTCGTACGCCGACCCCTTCCCGGCCGAGTCCTTCGTGCAGGTCGCCGCGCCGGCGGATCCCGAGTGGCTGATCGAGATCGAGGCCATCGGCGCGGTGCGCTGAGGCGACGCGTTCGGCGGGTCTCGGATGGAGTCCGCGAACCAGCGGGGATGGAACGCGGCGAGCTGCGGGTGGGTGTGGGTGCCGTGGCCGAGCACGGGATGGGTCGCGCGAGGCGATCGCGTGGCCGCGCGCGTGGCGGATCCATGGCGCTGCGGAGCCGGTCGGGGAACGACACGGCGGGCGCGCGTAACCCTCATGCAACCCGAAGCGTGGTTGCGGCGTGACGTTTGTGGATGCTCGCGTCGAGAACCCGGCGTCGGCATCCGATACACCAACTGCCCACGGCGTTGCGACGATCGGGGGCCGGTCTCCGGTCGGCCCACCGGGCGAGCGTTCTCGCCGGAACCTGCGGCAGTCGATCCGGCGCGCACCCGCCCGCCGACGCCGACGCGGGTCGACGATCGGTAGTCGTGCGCTTCGGGCCACCTATATGCAGGAGTAGCCCCTTGACCACTCACCTACGGCGTGTCAGCCGCCCACGGACGTTACTGGCGCTGATGGCGGCCCTGTGCGGACTCGTTGCCACCACCGTGCTCGGTTCGACTCCGGCGGCGGCGGATCAGCGTCAGGCGATCTATGACATCGCGCATCGGGTCGACACGCTGGACGGCGTGGACGCCGCGATCAACCACGGTGCCAACGCCATCGAGATCGACGTCTGTGCCTGGTGGAATCCGAACGAGTGGCGTGCCTGGCACGACTGTTCCTCGGCCGGTGAGAACCGGCTGGGCCCCAGCTTCGACGCCATGATCGACCGCATCTTGTCCAACGCCAACGCGGGGCGCCGGTTGGCGCTGGTGTGGCTGGACATCAAGGATCCGAACTACTGCGGGGAAGCGCCGAACCGCACGTGCAGCGTCGCCGGACTGCGGGACAAGGCACAGCGCCTGACGGCGGCCGGGATCCAGGTGCTCTACGGCTTCTACGAGTACCACGGGGGCAGCACCCCGGACGTCGGTGGCCGCGGCTGGAAGAGCCTGGAGGGAAGGCTCGGCCCGCTGGAGGGCATCACCACGACCGGGACCCGCGACCAGGTCGTGAACGCGTTCGACCGATCCGGTTCCGGATTCCCGGCCGGCCGGCGGGTGATGGACTACGGCGACAGCGACATCACCAAGGGATTCGGCAACTGCACCGAGGCCACCTGGAACACGTGCGCCGAATTGAAGAAGGGCGCCCGGGACCGCGCCGCCGGACGACTCGCGGCCACGCTGTCCTGGACGACCACCTACAACGATCCGTGGTACGTCGACAAACTCCTGGGCGACGCACGTGTGGACGGCATCATCGCGGGCTACGGGGCCTACACGGGGGTGCGCGACTACGACAACAACTGGCAATGCGGCAACGCCGTCAAGATGATCCGTGACTGGGTGAACGCACACAGCGGCACCCACCGCATGGCCAACAGCAGCGACCGCCTGTTCAGATAGCACCACGCGGCCCCGGGGCCGGACGAATACCGTTTAGCGGCCCGCAGGTTGCTCGGGCCGTCGGCTGCCGTCCCGGCCGACGGCCCCAGGCGCACCGAGGCAAGGTGATCGACGCACCAGTCGTTGGCGACGGAAACCCGGCCGACAGGTCCGTCTCGTCGCTCCGGACGGAAGCTTACGGTCCGGCGTGTCGTCGAGCCGGTGTCGTTGTCCGTCGCGCGGATCATCCCTGTGGACAAACGCCCTGCGGCCGTCGAGTGCCGGGCAGGTTGATGAAGTAGCCGTTGGCGGAGTCCCCGCGCATGGAGCGTGCGAGTTCGGAGACCTGTCGTGCTTGGGCCGCACCCTATCGGGTTCCTCGTCCCCGTGTCCGCGACCACTGAATCCGAGGACGGCCCGGGCAATGTCGTGGAGTTCACCGGCATCGGTGACCAGGCCGGTTTCGGCGTAGCGGTACGCCTGCGGGGTTCGTCGGCGAGTACGGCGGTGGCCTCGACCCAGCCGCGCCGGGGACGTGCCCGTCCGGGCGAAAGTCCCGCTCGGCGACCTCGGCCTCGACGTGTGTCGAGGCGACGTCGGCCACGTGTCGTCCCGGCCCGCCAAGCGGCCCAGGGTTGTTCACCCGTTCGTAGTGCGTCGCGCCTGTTTCGTTGCCCACTCGACTAACCCCCTGGTTGGATTTTCGTATGTTCGGAGAAATGCCGCGCGGAAGACAAGGCGCGGTCGGCGATCGGTGCACAGGCACGCTCGGACGGCCCGGGCCGGGAGTTGCCACGCACACCGCGGATGGCGGCCGCCGCTCCCGTGGCTTTCATTCCTCGGCAGTGTTCGCCCGGGTGGCGCACCCGACCGACCCCGCAGCTGCGGTCCCCGTCTGTTGTCCGAGCCTCCCGGAGGTCCTCCGTTGTCCAGCCCTGGCACCACGATCGTGTCCGATCCCGACCCGGAACCCGGTTCGAACCCCGTGGAGGGGCGCGAGGGAGTCGCCTCCCGTGCGCTGCCGCTGACCTCCGCACAGCGGGAGTTCTGGCTCGCCGAGCAACATTCCCCCGGTGGGGGAGCGGCGTACCGGGTCGCGGAGTGCGTGGAGATCCACGGCCCGGTCGACGCCGCGCTGTTCCAGGCCGCGCTGCGGCAGACCGTGTCGGAGACCGAGGCGGTGGGGGCGCGCGTCATCGAGGGCGAGGACGGCCCGGTGCAGGTCGTGGACGCGGACCCGGACCTGTCGTTCCCGCTTGTCGACGTCAGCGGTGAGCCCTGCCCGGAGGCGGCGGCGCGGGCGTGGATGGCAGCGGACATGGACACCCCCATGGATGTGTCGCGCGGTCCGTTGTTCCGGTTCGTGTTGTTGCGACTGGGGACGGACCGCTGGTGGTGGTACGGCAGCAGTCACCACCTGGTGATGGACGGCTTCGGGTTCGCCCTCGTCGCGCGCCGGGTCGCACGGGTGTACACGGCCATGGTCGCCGGAAAGGCGACGGGAGCCTCCCCGTTCGGGTCGCCGGCGTATCTGGTGCGGGCCGACCTGGACTACCGGACCTCGGGGCAGTACGACGCCGACCGCGCGCACTGGACGAAAGTGCTCGCCGACCTGCCCGACCCGGCCCCGCTGCCCGCCCGGCCGGACCTCGCGCACACGGAAGTCGGCGCAGGCGACGGCCTGTGGTTTCCCGGTGCCGCCCGGAGGACCCAAGCGCGCCCGATGGCATCGTCGGAGGCGCTGCGGAAGGCGACCGAGCAGACCGGGACACAGCGGTCGCGCTACGTCGTCGCCGCCGCGGCGGCGTACGCGCACCGGATGACCGGCGCGCGGGACGTGCTGCTCGGCCTGGTCGTCTCCGGCCGCTCGCGGCGTGACCTGCTCAACATCCCGGGAGTACTGGCCAACGTCGTGCCGCTGCGCCTGAAGGTGCATCCGGCCATGCCGCTGGCCGAGTTGCTCGCCCGAGTCGACCATGCGGTGGAGCAGGCCGTGGCGCACGAGCGCTATCGCGGCGAGGACATGACCCGCGACCTCGGCCTGCCCGACCGGATCGGCTCCCGGTTCTTCATGATCGTCAACGTCATGACGTTCGGCGCCTCCCTCACATTCGCCGGCCACCGCTCCACGATGCACAACCTCTCCCGAGGAGCCGTCGCCGCCCCGACGCTGGTGGCCCTGGAGCAGCGGGACGGAGCCGGGATGCGGCTGGAGCTGCACGCCGCCGCGGACCGGTACGGCGACGCGGATCTGGTCGACCATCAAACGCGGTTGCTGCGCCTTCTGGACGCCATGGCCACGGCCGACCCCGATACACGCATCGGCGCGTTCGACCTGCTTTCCGACGGTGAGCGCCGCGAGCTGGTGGGCCGCCGCGACGAGGTGCCGGCCGAAGTCGCGGACACCAGCGTGCCCGGGCTGTTCGAGGTTCGCGCTCACACCGCCCCGGAGGCCGTCGCCGTCGTGTGTGGGGACGACGCCGTGACCTACGGGGAGTTGAACGCTCGTGCGAACCGGCTCGCGCACGCCCTGATCTCCCGCGGTGTCGGTTCCGAGGACATCGTCGCCCTCGTGCTGCCCCGCGGCGTCGAGATGGTGACCGCGATCCTGGGAGTGCTCAAGGCCGGTGCCGCGTACCTGCCCATCGAACCCGGCTGCCCGGCCGCGCGGATCGTGGCCACGCTCGCCGACACCGGCGCGGTTCTGCTGCTCACCCATACCGCGATCCGGGCCGCGATCGATCCCGCCCCGGGCACGGATTCGCTGCTGCTGGACGCCCCTTCGACGGCGGCGCTGCTGGAGAACCGCCCTGATTCCGATCCCGTCGTCGCCATCGATCCCCGGCATCCGGCCTACGTCATCCACACCTCGGGTTCGACCGGCCGACCCAAAGGTGTGCTGATCCCGCACCGCAACGTGGTGCGGCTGCTCTCCACGACCCGACACCTCTTCGCGTGCGGTCCGGACGACGTGTGGGCGCTGTTCCACTCCTATACCTTCGACGCCTCGGTCTGGGAGATCTTCGGCTCGCTGCTGCACGGCGGGCGCCTGGTCGTCGTTCCCCACGACACCACCCGCTCCCCGGGGAAGTTCCTGCGCCTGCTGGCCGACGAGCGCGTGACGGTGCTCTGTCAGACCCCGTCCGCGTTCCATCCCCTGATGCACGCCGACCGCGAAGCCCCGCAGGTCGGGCAGGCGCTGTCGCTGCGCACGGTGCTGCTCGGCGGCGAGGCCCTGGACCCCGCCCGCCTGGACGACTGGTACAGCCGCCACGGCGACGACGCGCCCGTGCTGGTCAACATGTACGGCCCCACCGAGACCACGGTGTACGCCACCCACGCCGCGTTCGACCGGGAGACCGCCGCCGCGGCGGGCGCCAGCGTGATCGGCACCGCCCTGCCCGACCTGCGCGCCCACGTTCTCGACGCCGCCCTGCAGCCGGTACCGCCCGGCGTGCCCGGCGAGTTGTACCTCACCGGCGAAGGTCTCGCCCGCGGCTACCTCAACCGCCCCGGCCTCACCGCCGAACGCTTCGTCGCCTGCCCGTACGCGACACCGGGCGAGAGGATGTATCGCACCGGGGACATGGTGCGCCGGCGCGCGGACGGCGCCCTGGTCTACCTCGGCCGCGCGGACCGGCAGGTCAAGATCCGCGGTTTCCGGATCGAACCCGGCGAGGTGGAAACCGTCCTCGCGGCGCATCCGGACGTGGTTCACGCCGCCGTCGTCGCCCGCGAGGACCGGCCCGGCGACAAGCGCCTGGTCGCCTACATCGTCCCGGCCCCCAGCGGTGCGCGGGCCCCGGAACTGCGCGAGCACGCGCGAGGGCACCTGCCCGACTACATGGTTCCGGCGGAGTTCGTGACCCTGGACGCGCTTCCCCTGACGGTGAACGGCAAGCTGGACACGGCCGCGCTACCGGCTCCCGAGCATCACCCCGGTGCGGGCGGCCGGGCCGTGCGCACCCCACACGAACAGGTGTTGGGCGAGTTGTTCGCCGAGGTCCTGGGCGTGCCCCGGGTCGGCGCCGACGATTCCTTCTTCGACCTCGGCGGCCACTCCCTGCTGGCCACCCGCCTTATTTCCCGCCTCCGCGCGGTGCTGGGCGTCGAGGTGGGGATCCGTACCCTGTTCGAGGCACCCACGCCGGCCGGCCTGGCCGCCCGGCTCGACGAGGCGGGGCAGGCTCGGCCCGGGCTGCGCCCGCAGCAGCGTCCGGAGCCGCTGCCGTTGTCGTTCGCCCAGCGCCGCCTGTGGTTCCTGCACCGCATGCACGGCCCCACGCCCACCTACAACATCGCCCTCGCGCTGCGCCTGTCCGGGGAACTCGACCCGGCGGCGCTGGAACAGGCCCTGGGGGACGTCGCCGTGCGACAGGAGAGCCTGCGCACCGTCTTCCCGCTGTCCGAGGACGGGCTGCCCTGTCAGCAGGTCCTGGACGAGAGGCGAATCCGTCGGCACCTGTCCCTGGCGGTGACGTCCGTCGGCGAGGCGGAGCTGGAGGACCGACTCGCGACGGCGGCGCGCCGCGGCATCGACCTGGTGACCGAACCGCCGCTTCGCGCCGAACTGTTCGCCCTGGCCCCGGACGAGCACGTGCTGTCCTTGGTGGTGCACCACATCGCCGGGGACGGCTGGTCGATGGGCCCACTGGCACGGGACCTGACGGCGGCGTACACCGCGCGGCGCGGCGGCGAGGCACCCGCATGGAAGCCGCTGCCGGTGCAGTACGCGGACTACACCCTGTGGCAGCGGGACCTCCTGGGGGATCCGGCGGATCCCGAAAGCCTGGCTGCCCGCCAACTGGCCTACTGGCGAGAGGCGTTGGCCGGCCTGCCCGAGCAACTCGCGCTGCCCACCGACCGGCCACGCCCCGCGGAGGCCACCCACCGCGGCGCCACCACCGAGATCACGCTGGGCGCCGACCTCCATGCCGCGCTGCTCGATCTCGCCCGCGAACGCGGGGTGAGTCTGCACATGGTCCTCCAAGCGGGTCTCGCCGCCCTCCTCAGCCGCCTCGGTGCCGGGCACGACATCCCCATCGGCACCCCGATCGCCGGGCGCACCGACGAGGCCCTCGACGACCTGGTGGGGTTCTTCGTCAACACCCTGGTCCTGCGCACGGACACCAGCGGCGACCCCTCGTTCACCGAAGTCCTCACCCGTGTTCGCGACACCAACCTGGCCGCCTACGCACACCAGGACCTGCCCTTCGAACGCCTGGTGGAAGAGCTGAGTCCGGCGCGTTCACTCGCGCACCACCCCCTGTTCCAGGTGATGCTCGTCCTCCAGAACACCCCCGCCGGGACGTTCGAGCTCCCAGGCCTGCGCGTGAGCGGCCGGCCGACACCCACCGGCACGGCGCGCATGGACCTGACGCTCAGCCTCGCCGAACAGCACACCCCCGACGGCGCCCCGAACGGGATCGTCGGCACCGTCGAATACGCCACCGACTGTTTCGACCGCGCCGCCGTCGAGGCGCTGACGGACCGGTGGACGCGCCTGCTGGCGTCGGTGGCGGACGACCCCGACCGGCCGATCGGCCACGTGGAGATCATGTCGGCACAAGAACGCCGACGAGTGCTCCAAGAGTTCGACCGGACCGCTCCCGCGACGCCGGGACGATCGATGCCGGCACTGTTCGCCGCACAAGTGGAGCAAACACCGGACGCTCTCGCGCTGATCGCCGGCGACGGCGAACCGACCTATCGGGAACTGAACGCCCGCGCCAACCGGCTCGCCCACGCCCTGATCGCCTGCGGCATCGGCCCCGAGGACATCGTCGCCCTCGTGCTGCCCCCCTCGGTCGACCTCGTCGTCGCGATCCTGGGCACGCTCAAGGCCGGGGCCGCCTACCTGCCCGTCGACCCCGCCTCCCCGGCCGCCCGCATCCGGTCGATGCTCGACGACGCCCGCCCCGCGCTCGTCCTCGACCACCCGGACACGGTCACCGTTCTGGGGGAGGAACGACCGGCCACGGATCCGGGCATCGCCGTCGACCCCCGGCACAGTGCCTGTGTCGTCTACGATTCCGACGCCATCGGCCGGCCCGAAGGCGTCACCGTCACCCACGGCGGCATCCCCCACATGGCCGCCGCCCAGGCCGAGCAGCTCGGACTCGGCACCGGCAGCCGCGTGTTGGCCTCTCCCGCCTTCGACGTCTTCGTCCGGGACCTGTGCGCCGCCCTGCTGTCCGGTGCCACGCTGGTGCTCACCCCGGTGGCCGACCCGTTGTCCGCGCTCACCGACCCGCCGTCGGGGCCGGCGCACGCCACCGTGCCGGCGTCGGCGCCGGTCGGTGCGATCGCGAACGACGGCCCGGCGACCGCGCCGGCCGTCGCCGGCCAGGCGTGCCCGGTGGACCCGCTGGACCGGTGGGCGTCCGGGCGACGCACCATCAACGCCCACGGCTCGACCGAGACCACAGTATCGGCGACGACGAGTGCCCCGTTCGCCCCCACCGGCTCCGCCCCGCCGATCGGCGGGCCCGTCGCAGGCATGCGCGCCTACGTGCTGGACGCCGCCCTGCGGCCGGTGCCGCCGGGAGTGATCGGGGAGCTGTACCTCGCCGGGGCGAGCATGGCCCGCGGCTACCTGGGCCGGCCCGACCGGACCGCCGAACGGTTCGTCGCCTGCCCATGGGGCCGGCCCGGCGAACGCATGTACCGCACCGGCGACCTCGCGAAATGGCGCTCGGACGAGAACGGACTGGATCTCTGCGGCCGCGCCGACGACCGAGTCGAGATCCGCGGTGTCCGCATCCGACCCGGCGAGATCGAAACCGTCCTGGCGAACCACCCGGACGTGGACCAGGCCGCCGTCGTCGTCCGTGCGGACCGGAACGGCGACAAACGCCTGGTCGCCTACCTGGTCCCCACCGCCGGCCGCGTCGCGCGCCCCTCGGACCTGAGAGCGCACGCACGCGAGCATCTGGCCGAATCCATGATCCCCTCGACGTTCACGACCCTGGACGCGCTGCCGCTGACCGCCGACGGCAAACTCGACCGCTCCGCGCTCCCCGCACCCGAACACCGCACGGCCGAACACCGAGCCCCACGCACCCCGCAAGAACGTCTGCTGTGCGAACTGTTCGCCGAAACCCTCGACCTCCCGCACGTGTCCGCCGACGACAACTTCTTCGACCTCGGCGGACACTCCCTCCTCGCCACCCGCCTCACCTCCCGCATCCGCGCCGTCCTCGACACCGACGTGGAACTGCGCACCCTCTTCGAAGCCCCCACCCCAGCCGACCTGGCCGGACGACTCGACCAGGGGAGTCCGGTCAGGCGGCCCGCCCTGGGCCGCGGGCAACGCCCCCGGCACGTGCCGCTGTCCTTCGCCCAGCGCCGCCTGTGGTTCCTGCACCGCCTCGAGGGTCCCAGCCCCACCTACAACATTCCCCTCGCGTTGCGCCTGACCGGCCGCCTGAACCGACAAGCCCTGCACGCCGCCCTCGCCGACGTGGCAGCCCGACACGAGAGCCTGCGCACGGTATTTCCCCAGTCGGAGGACGGCGTGCCGCACCAGCGGGTGCTGGACGCGACGCAGACCCGTGGGAACCTGTGCCTGCCGGTCACCCGGCTCGACGAGAGCGATCTCGGGGAGCGGCTCGCCGCCGCCGCCCGGTACTCCTTCGATCTCGCCGTCGAACCGCCACTGCGCGCGGAGCTCTTCATCACCGGACCGGACGAGCACGTGCTGCTGCTCCTGGTGCACCACATCGCCGGGGACGGCTGGTCGACGGGCCCGCTCTCGCGCGACCTGACCCGCGCCTACGCCGCCCGGGCCCGCGGCGAGGAACCCGCATGGGAACCGCTGCCGGTCCAATACGCCGACTACACCCTGTGGCAGCACGATCTGCTCGGCGACCCGGCCCACCCCGACAGTCTCGCGGCCCGCCAACTCGCCTACTGGAAGGGCGCCCTGAAGGGTCTGCCCGACCAGCTCCCACTACCCTTCGACCGGCCCCGCCCCGCGGCCGCCACCCACCGCGGCGAGCGCCTCGCCTTCGAACTCGACGCCGGAGTGCACGCCGCCCTGACCGATCTGGGCAGATGCCACGGCGCGAGCCTGTTCATGGTCCTGCAGGCCGGGCTCGCCGCCCTGTTCACCCGCCTGGGCGCGGGCACCGACATCCCGATCGGCAGCCCCATCGCCGGACGTACCGACCAAGCCCTCGACGACCTCGTCGGATTCTTCGTCAACACCCTCGTCCTGCGCGCCGACACCTCCGGCGACCCCACGTTCGCCGAACTCCTCGCCCGCGTCCGCGACAACGCCCTGACCGCCTACGCCCACCAAGACCTGCCGTTCGAGCAACTGGTGGAAGAACTCAACCCCACCCGGTCGTTGTCCCGACACCCACTCTTCCAGGTGATGCTCGGCCTCCATCCCGCACCGGCACAAGACCTCGCCCTGCCGGGACTGCGCGCCGACGCGGTGCCCCTGGACACCGGAACGGCCCGGGTCGACCTCGCGTTCGCCCTGGAGGAACGGTACGGTCCGCACGGCGATCCCGCCGGTGTGGACGGCACGCTCGAGTACGCCACCGACCTGTTCGACCGGTCCACGATCGAGACGCTGACCGCACGATGGACCCGCCTGCTGCGGGCAGCCGCAGCCGATCCCGACACACCCATCGGCCGCATCGACCTGCTCTCCCAGGACGAGCGACACACGCTGCGGTCCGGCACCGGGCGGCCCGAGGCACAGGACGAGGGCGTGCCGTGGGCCGCACTGCCCGAACTGTTCACCCGGCAGGCGCGGGCCACGCCGGACGCGCCGGCCGTGATCGCCGGCGACACGACCGTGACCTACCGGGAACTGGACGAGCGCGCGAACCGCCTTGCCCACGCCCTGATCGACCGTGGGGTGCGACCCGAGAACACGGTGGCGGTCCTGCTGGAACGCTCCCTCGACCTGGTCGCGGTCCTGTTGGCAATCGTCAAGGCCGGAGCGGTGTACGTGCCGCTGGACCCGCGGTTCCCGCCCTCGCGCATCGACCTGATCATGCGCCGGACCGACGCGGTGCTGCTGCTGACACCCGACACGCTGACCACGCTCGAACGGGGCGACCACAGCGACGCCGACCCGGACATCGCCTGCCACCCGCGCCGGCTCGCGTACGTGATGTTCACCTCCGGGTCGACCGGCGAACCCAAGGGCATCGCCGTCACCCACCACGACGTGGCCGCGCTGGCACTGATCCCCACCTGGCGCGGCGGCGCCCACGAGCGGGTCCTGGCGCACTCGCCCACCGCGTTCGACGCCTCCACCTACGAACTGTGGACACCCCTGCTCAACGGCGGCACCGTCGTCCTCGCCCCACCCGACCCCCTCGACATCGACACCCTCCACCGCGTCCTCACCCGCCACGCGGTGACCGCCGTGTTCCTCACCTGCGGACTGTTCCACCTGATCGCCGAACAGCAACCGCATTGCCTCGCCGGCGTGCGCGAGGTATGGACCGGCGGCGACGTGGTCTCCCCTGCCGCCGCCGCCCGGATCCGGCAAGCCTGTCCCGGCACGCTGGTGGTACACGTCTACGGCCCCACCGAGACGACGACGTTCGCCACCCACCACCGGCTCGGACCCGTGGTCGCCACCGATCGGCCGCTGCCGCTGGGCCGGCCCATGCCCGGCATGCACGCCTGGGTCCTCGGCGCCGCCCTCGACCCGCTGCCGCCGGGAGTGACCGGCGAGCTCTACCTCGCCGGCTCGGGCGTCGCCCGCGGCTACCTGAACCGTCCGGCCCTGACCGCCGAGCGGTTCGTGGCGTGCCCGTTCGGTGCGCCCGGGGAACGGATGTACCGCACGGGCGACCTCGCCCGGTGGCGTGCCGACGGCACGGGCCTGGAATTTTGCGGACGAGGCGACCAGCAGATCAAGATCCGCGGGTTCCGCATCGAACTCGGCGAGATCGAAGCAGTTCTCACCACGCACCCCGGCGTGGCCCAGGCCGTCGTGACGGCCCCCGAGGACCGACACGGCGACAAACGCCTCACCGCCCACCTCGTGCCCACGCGGGGCGAGAGCCCGACGGTCCCCCAACTGCGCGCGTACATGGGAGGGCACCTGCCCGAGTACATGGTCCCCTCGGCGTTCGTCTTCCTCGACGCCATGCCGCTGACCCCCAACGGCAAACCGGACCGCACGGCGCTGTCCGCCCCGGAACACCGGCCGAACGCCAAGGACGACACCCGCACAGCTCCACGAACCCCCCACGAACAGGTCATCGCCGAACTGTTCGCCGAGATTCTGGATCTGCCGGCCGTCGGGACCGACGACTCCTTCTTCGACCTCGGTGGCCACTCCCTTCTCGCCACCCGTCTCATCTCCCGAATCCGCGCCGTCCTCGGCGTCGACATCGCACTCGGCACCCTCTTCGAGACACCCACCCCGGCCGGCCTGGCCGAGCGAGCGGGAGCGGGTCGCCCCGGTGACGTCATGGAGGTGGTACTGCCGCTGCGTCCGCACGGGAGTCGGCTGCCGCTGTGGTGCGTTCATCCCGCCGGCGGCATCGGCTGGGCGTACGGCGGGCTGTTGCGCCACCTGCACCCGCACCAGCCCGTGTACGCGCTTCAGGCTCGTGGCCTGACCCACCCGGAATCCGCGCCCGCCTCGGTCGAGGAGATGGCGGCCGACTACCTGGAACAGATCCGCGAGGTGCAGCCGGAGGGGCCGTACCAGTTGCTCGGCTGGTCCGCCGGCGGACTGATCGCGCACGCCATCGCCACCGAACTGGCCACGCGCGGCGAGCACACGGCGCTGCTGGCCGTTCTCGACGCCTACCCCCTGTACGCGATCTCTCCCGACGAATCCGCGCTTCACCGCGGAGCGGAACACCTGGCTCTCGTTCTCGACTGTGACCCGGGCGCCTTCGCCACCCTTCCGGCGACCTACGACGGACTCGCCCGGGTGCTGCGCGAACGAGAGCACGTCCTGGCCGGTCTGCAGCCGGATCAACTCGCGGCCGTCGCGGCCGTGTTGGACCACAACGCGGTGGCAGCGCAGGCGTTCACCCCCGGCGTGTTCGACGGGGACATGTTGCTGTTCAAGGCCACCACGGACCGTGATCCGCGCATTCCCGAGCCCACGGCGTGGCGCCCGCACGTGCGCGGGCGGATCGAGGTCCTCGAGATCGCCGCCCGTCACAACGGGCTGATGCAACCGGACGCGCTCGCCCGGATCGGCCCCGCGCTCGCGGCTCGCCTCGACGGGATCGCCGCGACCATCCCGGCCGGTACATCCGACCCCGACCACGACCCCGAACCCGTTCCCGCCGGTGCACCGGCACCGGCAGCGCACGACCGGAAAGAGCCGACATGACCCACACGACCAACCCCTTCGAGGACAACGACGCCACCTACCTCGTCCTGGTCAACGACGAGAACCAGCACTCACTGTGGCCCGCAACCCTCGACGTACCCGCCGGATGGACCGTGGCGCATCCCGAGGACAGCCGCCAGACCTGCCTCGACCACATCGAACGCACCTGGACCGACATGCGCCCGCAAAGCCTGATCGACGCCATGAACGCCCAGGGGTAAGAGAACGGCAGGAGCCGGGGACGACCCGGCGCGG
This sequence comes from Embleya sp. NPDC025285, assembly GCF_055558835.1. Taxonomy (NCBI): domain Bacteria; kingdom Bacillati; phylum Actinomycetota; class Actinomycetes; order Kitasatosporales; family Streptomycetaceae; genus Embleya; species Embleya sp. NPDC025285. The sequence goes on along the minus strand of NZ_JBVHLU010000086.1, from coordinate 31,234 downwards.
GCGGACGGCCCGGCATGGGTCGACGACGGGGCGCCCTCGATCGGCTTCGGGAGCGATCGAGGGCGCGTGTCGGGGCGGGCTGGGGAAGTGGGGGTCGAAAGGGGCTGCTCGGTGGACGGCGCGCGTGGAGGGTTGCGCCGGGAAGCCGGGTTCCGTCGCGAAGCGGAGCCGAGCCGTACCGGTAGCGCCCACGCGACAGGCGAAATGAGACGGTATCACCCAATAGGTGACTACTTTGTGATAATTTCTGATAACTCTCTGTATCTATCAGGGGTTCGGGCTTGCATCCACGTACTTCGCAGACCGCAGTGATCCTCTGGTACTCGTCCTGGAAGGGAACGACATGGTGCGCAAGCTGGCTGCGGAATTGCTGGGGACGGGACTGCTCGTATACGTCGCTGTCGGTGTGGCCACGTTGTCGTTCGGCTTCGGCACCACGGGGACCAGTTACGCCGCCGGCGTGGTCGCGACCGCACTCGCGTTCGGCCTCACTCTTTTGGCCCTGGCGTACGTGCTCGGTCCCATTTCGGGCTGTCACGTCAATCCGGCCGTCACCCTCGGAGCCCTTTTGGCGGGTGCAATTTCGCTGGTGGAGGCGGTCGGTTTCTGGGTTGCGCAGTTCGTGGGCGGGATTCTCGGGGCTTTGCTCCTATGGGCCACGTTCGTCGGTTCGCCCCTTTACAGCCGTTCGACCACCGGCCTTGGGGCCGACGGCTGGGGTGACGCCAGTGCCATCCATATCAACGGGGGCGGTGCCTTTCTGATCGAGGTGGTGCTGACCACTCTCTTTGTCTTTGTCGTCCTTGGCGTAACCGGTAGAACCGCGAATGCCACGATGGCAGGGCTCACCATCGGGCTGTCGCTCGCCGTGTGCCACCTCATCGGGATTCCGATCACCGGAACGTCGGTGAACCCGGCCCGCAGTCTCGGGCCTGCCCTCATCGTCGGCGGGAAAGCCCTCGATCAGGTGTGGCTCTTCATCGTCGCCCCCCTCGTGGGTGGCATCCTGGCCGCCGGCATTCACAGGCTGCTCTTCCCGAAGCCCATCGCTGCCCCGGGTGTAAACCCTGGGGGAACCGAGACCGAGACCGAAACCTGAGCCGATGTCGGTTCGGTCCATCCGACGAGCGGATGCCGCCGCCTGCACGGCGCTGCCGTAGTCCACGCTGTAGGTCACGGACTTCGCCGGGCGCCGTGCCCCCTGCCGCACGGTCCTCACGAGCACGGTGCCGCCGGTGATCGCCACCCTCGCGGGTCCCCCGGACGGTCGTGCGGAACCCCACGACCCGCTTCACGAGCGGACGAACCCCGGACAACGGGCCGGGGCGTGCGCCAGACTCTCCCATAGCTCGGCCCCGGGACAACCGCCCCGGGAAGTGATGTTCGAGTGGGGGACACCCATGAACATAGCTTGGCCAAGGCTGCACAGGGCAACTATTCCGACAATCCTCGCGTTACTGCTCGCGTTACTGCTCGCGTTAACCGTCGCCGCACCGGGGACAGCCCGGGCGGCGGCGGGTTCCACGGACATCGGCGTCAACGGCGACCCGGCCCAGTCGGTCACCTGCCCCTGCACCCTGTGGGCATCGACCGAACAGCCCTCCTCCGGTCCCGATCCGGACACCGCCGCCACCGAACTCGGCGTCAAGTTCCAAGCGGACCAGGCCGGTTACATCACCGGCGTACGTTTCTGGAAGGACGCCACCAACACCGGCACGCACACCGGCACCTTGTGGTCGGCGTCCGGCGATCGACTGGCCACCGCCACGTTCACCGACGAGTCCGACTCCGGCTGGCAACAGGTGAACTTCGCCCAGCCCGTCCCGGTCACCGCCGGCACCATCTACGTGGCCTCGTATCACGCGCCCAACGGCAGGTACAGCGCCGACCAGGGCGGTCTGACCACCGCGCACGTCCGCGGCCCGCTCACCGCACCCGCGAGCGACACCGCCGGCGGCAACGGGGTGTACTTCTACGGCACCGGATTCCCGAACTCGACCTGGAACGACACCAACTACTGGGTCGACCCGGTGTTCAACACCTCCGACGCTCCCGGTCCCGCGCCGGCGGTCATCGACATCTCCCCGACGCAGGGGGAGGCCTCCGTCCCGGTAGACACCAACATCACCGCCACTTTCGACCGGGAAGTGCAACCCTCCACCATCCGTTGGGTGATCTGGCAGGGCGAGAACGGCGGCCGCCCCGGCAGCACGACCTACAACGCCACCAGCCGCATCACCACCTTCGATCTCACCTACCACCTGGAGCCCGCCAACACCTACTTCGTCGACCTGATCGGCGTGAAATCCCTCGACGGCACCCCGATGCCCACCAAGAGCTGGACCTTCACCACGGCCGACAGCCCGCCACCCGTCTGCAACCCGTCCTGCACCATCTGGCCCTCGAACGCGACGCCGGCCGTGCTCGCGGAGGACGACGTCACCAGCATCGAAGTCGGCGTCAAATTCGGGGCGAACACGCGCGGATTCGCCACCGGCCTGCGGTTCTACAAGGGCCCGGGCAACACCGGTCCGCACACCGGAACCATCTGGACCGGCGGGGGCTATCAACTCGCCACCGCCACGTTCACCAACGAGTCGGAATCGGGTTGGCAGCAGGTGACGTTCGCCCAACCGGTCTGGATCAGTCCCAACGTCACCTACGTGGCCTCGTACTTCGCCCCCGCAGGCCGGTACTCCCTCACCGACGGCGGATTGACGGACGCGGCCGGGGGTGCGGTCACCGCCCCGGCATCCGGCAGCGTCGGCGGCAACGGCGTGTACAGGTACGGCTCCAGCGGCTTCCCGACCAGCACCCGGAACGACACCAACTTCTGGGTGGACGTCGTCTTCACCACCAACAACTAGACCGTCTCGTTCGGATCATCCGATCGCTGGTTGATGTGTGTCGTCGACCGATGCCCGGTGGGCGCGGCGTCGGTTGCGTCTCCGGCCGGTTCGTTGCCAGTTTGCTTCCCCGGTCGGGTCCGCCCCCTCAAGGCCCGGGAACCGGACGACGCTCCTCCGACCGCGGTTCGCCACCTTGCAGCCCGGTGGGGATGCCGGGTAAGCACCCACAGTCGCAGGGGTGTTGCCTTTCGTGGCTCGGGTAGTCGTCCGGTGCCGGCTTCCCCCCGTGGTCGGCACTCGCGCGGTTCGACGCCCGCTCACCCCCGTCCGGCCGTCGGACCGCGCGGGCGCACGAGTTCCGAGCTCGGCGGGGGCGGGCCCGTACCGTTTCGAGGGTGACAGGCTGTCCGTCCCGGACGACCAGCCGGCGCCGCTCCATGATCGCGGCCGTATGAACCCGTCCCATTCTCGCGGTGTTTACGCAGGTCGGCGGAGGGATGCACGTCCCAGGTCGAGGTGGGACGCCGTTGTTCTCCCCACCGGGTCGGCAGGCCGCCAGAGTTGATCCCACCGGGCCGTCGGAGGCTCGTCCGTGGGCGGCTCCGGCACCTGTCGGCACCGTGGGTGCGCGGTGCACTCCGTCGCCCGCGACTCACGTAGTAGTGAACGACTTCCAGTGGTGGACGACTTCGAACGGGCGAGGCCTCAACAGATGCATCCGATCGCACGCATTCTCCAACTGATCTTTCTGGTAGCGGGGTTCGCACTGCTCGGAATGGGATTCGTCGAGCAGGACGAGGACGACGCCAAGCGAGGGCACTTCAACGAGTGGGTGTGCAGGCCCGATTCCGGCAGCAAGGAAGCCACTCGCTGCGTATCGGGCGGACAGAACAACTATTCCGTCGCGTACGGCTCCGAGAACGGCGGCCTGTCGATGAGCCTCGCCGGTGTCGGTCTGATCGCCGCGTCCATCTCGATCGCGGTCGGCGGTACGAGGCGCGGATCGGCACCGGCCGGCGTGGGCGCGTCGTACGGTGCCCCGGCATACAACCCGTCCGCGCCGCCCATGCCGGGCCCGCCGCGCTAGCCGGAGCGCTCGGTCGCCCGGGGAACAGCGCGGTACCTGGGGGTGGTTGGGGTGTTCAGGGGGCTGGGGGTGGTGTGGGGTTGTCGGCGAGCCATTCCTGAAGTTCACGGTGGCGGAACTGGTAGGCGGTTCCCGAGACGCGGAGGAGTCCGGCGTCGGTGGCCCAGGCCAGGAACCGCCCCAGTCGCCACGGCAACCGCCGGGGTCCGCGGCGGGTACACAGCAGCAGGGCGAGATATCGAACTCCCGCGCCCCCGACGAATCCGTTGACGCACAGCAGCATTCCCCCGGCAAGCAGGGCCACGAGCACAACGCTCCTCACGATGGCGAGGGCCCAATCGAACAGTCCGGGTCGGAGCTGGGGCGCGACGGCCAGGACGAGTGCGAGTGCGGGCACCAGCCCGGCCGCGAGCCGCGCCGCGACTTCGACCCCGCTGCCGGTTCCGACACCGAACCTCGCCGCGAGGGCGAATCCGAATCCCATTCCGAGCGTGCAGACGAGCCCGAGGACGAGCCCCATCGCATCCTCGCCGACCCACCCCATAACGATGTAGGCCAGCAATCCCGCACCGCAGGCGAATCCGATGCCGAGCCAGGCCGCGACGTCGGACCTGATCAGGTTGCGCGGGTTAGTGAAGCCGACCCTGCCGGCCGACTCGTGCCCGGTGATCAGCAACGCGATCAGCGCGATCGCCACGGACACGGTCACATCCGTGTAGCCGTACAGGAATCGCAGTATCACCGCTCCTTCGACCCCGATCGTGAGCCCCCCGGCGATGCGCTCCACCGCGGTGGGACCTCCATGACGCGGCCGGATGCGCAGGGGCGACAGGTATGCGGGTGACGGCCAAACGTTGTACCAGGCACACGCCACCCCGACGCCGCAGATGGCAGCCACCGTGCCTGCCCCCTGGAGCTTTTCCGCGGAGAATTCGAATCGATCGAAGAGAGCGGTCAACAACAACATGCCCAGCCCGAGCGGGACCGCGCACAGGAATCCGTGGACGGCTCTGGGTCGTCGCGGGCCGGCCAGCGGCCACATCTCGTGGAGGATCATGTCGGTCCCGGACAGCGTGCGCCCGCCGACGTGGCGCCACGTGACGGTGTTCGCCCTGAGGTAGCCGGCCAACACGCCCAACCACGTGTGCACTTGAGCCGGGGTGTATCCCGGCCGTCGCCCGTCGCGTGCGAGCTGATCAGTGGTGGCGGCCAGCACGAAGAGCCTGTTGAGGTGGTGACGCATCGCCGCTTCACCACCCGGTCGAGGCGAGAGGAGGTTGTCGGGATGGAATTGCGGCAAGTGGAAGCCGCGGGCGTCACGCTGCTCATGCACGGTCACGGCCATCATCAGCCGCCAGGGCGTGGACAGAACCCGTGCGACGCTTCCGAACGGCTCGCGGTCGAGGGTGTCGGTCACATTCCGCCAACGCGCGCGGTCGTCGACACGGTCGAAGATGAACTGCCGCGCCTGGGAAAAGGTCACGGGCACGATCTCCACACGCGCGGCGTCCTTGGCCCACACCTGCAGACCGTCGTAGGGCCCGCTGCGGCACGTCAGGACCAGACCCGCCTTCTCACGACCGTGCTGGTACGCGTTCAGCACCTCCAGCGCCCGCCACCCCCGGCCGAAATTGGGGCCCGGATCCTCCGCGTCCATCTCGTCCAAACCGTCCAGGACGGGCAGGATCAGCCCCGCCTCGACCAACGCCTTCGCGACCACCGACGTGATCCGATAGTTGCGCACCAGATGAGCGCACACCCACGAACGCACCGCCGCCCCCGCCGCCTCGACCGTCACGGGCACCGCGTCGGGCAGCGTGGACCACGAGGCCAACGACATCCGCACCGGCACCGGATCCGAAGCCTTGCGCTCGAGATCCAACAGACCCAGGACCAACTCGATCGCCAGGACCGTCTTGCCCGCCCCCGGAGCCCCGGTGATCACCAACCGCCGCGGACGCAACTTGGCGTAGTAGTCGACCACCGTGCTCAGCCGCCCCTCCGACCCGGCGCCGGCGGCGCTGCGCCGGGCGGCCGGGCGCAGGACGAATCTGACGTCGATGCGCGGGCTGTCCTCGCCCAGCATCCGCGCCCGCTCGGCCGTTTCGACCAACTTCACCTGACGGGCCAGGTCGTCGGCGAACGCGAGGTTGGGAGCCTGTTGACGCAGGGCCGCCCGGGTCATGAGCCCCGACCACACCGCCACACCCGTCCCGAACAGCACCCCCAGTGCCCCGATCGGGTCGAAGTCGTCCCCGGGCTTGACCCCGCGCAACCCCCACACCGCAGCCACGACCACGGCCACCAAGCACACCAGTGCCCAAGCCAAAGCGACCCTGCGTCCCCCGTGAGTGCCCATGACAGGCATCATCCCGACCCGACGCGAACGGCCGCAGGGCTTTCCAGGACCAAGGATCCTTGGCGAACGCGCTCTCGGCCGTTGCCTATGCGCAATCCCGAAACGCCACCATCGACACCGAGCGAGGCGTGTCCACATCCGCGGCCGAGGCCCCGCGCGGGCCTTCAGAACTCAGGACATTCGTCGCCGAGCAGCGCGCCGTGAACGCCCGGATCATCGAACTGATCTCGGCATCGATGCGGGCGGTGATGTCGGCGTCGTCGCCGACGCGGCCCGGGCCGCATCCGCACCTCCCGCCGCCGATCCCTGGGATGGTTGTCCGTGACGCCGCCGCGGGACGCGGGCATCGCCGGATGTTCGGCGAGTGTGTGGTCGTCCTCGGCGACGACGGTGCAACCGCGGTGGCCCGTGGCGGGAACGTGGCGGCCGGAGGTGGCAAGGCCCCAGTGGACGAGGAGAGTTCGCGTGGGCGGGGGAACCGGGGTCGTCCGGACGCCCGAGTGGGTTCGCTCCCGGGGGCGCGCCCGAACGAGCCGTGACCCCGCCTGCCGTGCCGGTGTGCGGGAGGCTTATGCTCACGTCCTCGTGATCGACAATCCCCGTACCGTGCTTGCCGCTCTCGCGAGCACGGCCCTGATATCCGTCTCCGTCATCGGCTGTTCGGCCGCGACCGACCTCGCGGCCGGCAGCCGCCCCGAACCGGCCGCATCCTCGACCGCCCGTGCCGCCCCGAAGGCGACCTCGTCGGGATCGCCGGCGACTCGGCCCGGGAGCCCGGCCACTCGCGCCGTCCCGGAGGCAACTCCATTCAGCCTGCCGCCGCGTACCGGCGCCACGTTGACGCGTGCCGAGGCCGCGCGGCGCTACCAGCAGATCGTGTCGGGCCGAAACCGGGCGATCAACGCGTTCGAGGAGGCCATCGAGGACGGCCGTCCGTGGTCCGAGGTGCGCGTCCTCGCCGTCGACCGGCTCGCCGCCGAGGACGAGGAGTCCCGGCAGCTCGCCGCGACCCCGTGGCCGGCCGACGTCGCCCCGCTCGCGGACGCGCTCGCGCGCGAAAACGTGTCCATGCGGCCCTCCTGGCTCAAGATCATCGAAGCGAGGACCCGAGAGCAACTCGCTCGTGCGATACGGGAGTTGGACCCCCCGGATTCCGATCTCGCGTACCGCATCCGCGTCCTCCTGGGCCTGCCCACCGGAGACTTCCCGGAACAGCCGAAGGCGTAGCCGCCACCGCCCCGTACCGGGCGTCGGCCGACGCGGGGCAACGATCCGTGCCGGGAGGGCGGTCCGGCGGCGCGCCGACGATCCGTGCGGGCGGGTCGTTCACGTCGGCCGGTCTCCGGCGTCGTCCGTCGGCGACCGTCAACGCGACGTGACCCAACCGCCCCCACGGCGTGACCACACGGCCTCCGGACCGGGCCTGGGCGATCCACGCGCACGGCACGTGTTCCACCGCGTAGGTCGAGATCACCCGGTCCACGGCCACTCCGACGGACGTCCCGCTGCGCCGTCTGTGACCTCGACGCGCACGCGGACCGGGATACGTCTCACCCGGCCCGAGCGGAGTCGACCCGGGGCCTCGATGAGCGGGTCGGCTCTGTGCGAGGGTGCGTGCGTCGGAAGCCGCAGTTCGCGGTCGCGGTAGGGACCGTGGTCAGTCCCGGTGGGCCTCGCGTGAGGGCGGCCGGCCGGCCCGGCGGGAGGTGCGGCGGGTGATTCGCCTGGTCATCAGGGTGATCGCGGCCCAGGTGATGAGCGACTCGGAGTTCCGGATGAGGTGTTCGTAGGTCGCGGGCGGGCCGGCGGGCGTGCATGACCCAGGCGATCGATCGTTCGACCAGCGGTCTCCGCGGCCTTCACGGACTGGGAGTCGATGACGGTGGCGACCGCCCCGGGGGCTCGGCCCATACCGCGCCGGATGCGCTTGCGGAGATGGTCGCGGATCTGTCCGACCAGGCCGGGCCGCCGCCCAGCGGGCCATGATGAAACACCGTTTTGCATACTGCACCGATCCGAACGCACCCCTTGTACACGTGCGACGGAATGGACTAGACCTTTGCCATGTCTGGCCCAGGGCGCCGTGACGCCCCGTCGGAAAGTAGGCGCTCGTGACCGTTCGTCCATCCGGTCTGCTCGCGGCCGTCACCGCCGCCGTGCTGCTCGCCACCACCTCTGCCACCACCGCGACCGCCGCCGCCGGCAACGGGCCGCACGGTCCGAAGCCGAAAGGCCAGCGGATCGGGTACTTCACCCAGTGGGGCCCCGACAGCTCCGCCAAACGCGTCCAGAAGACCGGCCAGGCCGCCAAGCTGACCACGATCAACTACGCCTTCGGCAACGTCTCCGCGGAGGGCACCTGCTTCGAGGCCAACATCGAGGGTCAGGGCTACGCCTACGACGACTACCAGCGCCCGTTCACCGCCGCCGAGTCGGTGGACGGCGTGGCCGACACCCCCCGCCAGGCACTCAAGGGCCACTTCAACCAACTGCGCAAACTGAAGGCCGCGAACCCGCAGCTCAAGGCGGTCATCGCGCTCGGCGGCTGGACCTGGTCCAAGTACTTCTCCGACGCCGCCGCCACCGACCAGTCGCGCAAGAAGTTCGTCTCCTCCTGTATCGACCTCTACATCAAGGGCGACGTGCCGCGGCTCGGCGGCGCTCCCGAGGGCGGGCCCGGCGCCGCCGAAGGCGTCTTCGACGGCATCGACGTCGACTGGGAGTACCCGGGCGGCGGCGGCGCGGAAGGCAACGTCGAACGCCCCGAGGACGGCCGCAACTTCACGCTGCTGATGGCCGAGTTCCGCAAGCAACTCGACGAGTACGCCGCGCAGAAGGCCAAGACCCGGGGCGAACGCCCCAAGCCTCGGCATTACCTGCTGACCGCCGCGCTCCCGGCCAGTTCCGTGGTTGCCGACCGCCTGGAGATCCCCAAGGTCTCCGCCTCGGTCGACTTCATCAACCTGATGACCTACGACCTCCACGGCGCGTGGGAAAGCAAAGGCCCCACCAACCACCACGCCAACTTGTACTCCGACCCCACCGACCCCGACGCCCGCCAACGCAGCGCCGACAAGGCCGTCGACCATTACGCCCGACTCGGCCTGCCCTCCCGAAAGACCGTTCTGGGCGTCCCGTTCTACGGCCACGGCTGGACCGGCGTCCCGGCAGGCAACCGCAACGGCCTCTACCAGAAGGCCACCGCCACCGCACCGGACCTCACCTACAAGGAACTCGGCGCCCACCCCGGCACCACCTACGTCGACCGAAACCACGGCGCCTCGTGGAAATACGACGGCAACACCTTCTACACGTATGACAACGCCGAGATCCTCACCGCCAAGGCCCGCTACGCCCGCCGGCACGATCTGGCCGGCGTCATGATCTGGGCTTTGGACGGCGACGACGCCCGAGGCAGCGGCATCGCCGCCCTGGACCGCGGCCTGCGACGCTAGCGACCCGCCACTGCCGGCTGTCGGCCGCCGCGGTCTCGACGAACTCGACCGTGGCGGCGCGCAGTCCGCATTCTCCGATAGCGGCCATGAAGGCATCTGCGTCAACCTTTCGCGCACCCTTGGCCTGTTCCGCCAGGACCATCACGTCCGGACGTGATGGTCCTGGGCCACATCACCAGTCGCCCGCCGACGGCCCCTGCGCCCCGCGTGAGAGGCTTCCCTAGCACACACGACCCGGGCTCACAGGGCGCGTTGGTACTGGTCGGGTCGGGCCGCCTTGTCCGCGGGGCGCCCACGCAGGGGGAGATGCGGGTCGCGGGGGAGGGGGCACCCGATCATCACGGCAACCACCGGGCCGTTCGCCGGCCGGAGACACGACATCCATCCATCCATTTGGCCGAGCGCGGCGACCGGAAGTGGCGCCGTGTTCAAGGCCGTTGCCGCGAACCCGACGTGGCCTTGTGCCGCGTCGGAGGGCGAGCTCCCGGTCCCGGACACCGGCCCGGCCGTGGCCGCGGCCCACGCCGATGCCTCGCCAGCTCCGCACGGCGGCAAGAAGTTTCGCCGTGGCACATTCCGACCGATGTGATGATGCGTCGGCGAACGTTGCTGTCGGGGGCGGTGGTTACGCTGTCGTCATCCGGGACCCGGGGGAGTTGTGCGTCGGTTCCGCAAGCACGTGCTGGTCTACGTGTTCGTTGTTGTGGCGGCGTGGGTGGCGACGCGTGTGCTCGACGAGGGGTCGTCCGCCGTGCCTGTGGAGCGGCCGCCGGTCATGGACTTCCCGACGACGCCGTCCATGAGCGCATCGGACGTCGCGGCGTTGTGTTCCCGGCCGAACGTGGCGTGCGTGTCGGCGACTCTCGCAGCGAGGAGCTGAGACGGGCCCGGGCGCCTCGCGGCCCCGGCGCCGCGTGCTCACCGGCCTCTGCGCGCCGGCGGTGCCGGGCGCTGCCGGAGCCTCGTACGTCGGGCTCCGACTCGACACCGCCACCGGAAAAGCCCCCAGCCACCGGGATTTCCCGCGCAACAGCCTGTGGTACGCCGACACGGGCGGAACCGGGCTGATGCCGAGCGGCAACACGTTCAGCGAAAGCGGCACCCCGCAAGGGGTCATCTGACCCTACAACGGGGGGAATCGCCGAGCGGCCAGTCGACGCTTGAGGGACCGCACGATCGACTTGACCCTGGCGGTCGAGGGGCGGGTACGCACAGGGCAGCCTGTCCGCCGCCACCCCGAACAGCCCGAGCGGTCTGAACGGCCTGAACGGCCGAACGGCCCGCTGGACGATCCGACGGCCGTTCTTTGCCGAGTTTCAGGCGAGCAGCCGTGCGAGCTCGACCATTTCGGTCTCCGGGTCCACGACGGGCTGGATCACCAGTTCGTCGACCCCCGACTTCTCCAGCGCGTTGATCCGTTCGGTGACCTCGGCCCTGGTACCGACCAGGCCGAATCTGTCCACCAGGGAGGGCAGGATGAGCTCGCGGTCCTCGGTGGAGAGCCGGCCGAGGTAGTTGCGGTAGAGCGCTTGGTGAAGCTTGGGGTCGGTGAGGGTGGTGCCGCGCAACTCGAGCAGACGGTCGACGGCCGCGGCCTCTTCCGGAGGCAGGGCCGCGCGGAGGGCGGGGTCCTCCGCGCCGAGGATCAGTGCGCTCAGTGCGATGTGCCCCATCGAGTCCTTGACCGGATCGCCGTAGCGGTCCTCGCCGTCGGCGAGGACATGCAGGGAGGACATGAGATACGCACGGGTCTTCTCGGTGCTGCCCGCGTTCCGCGCCGCCGCCCGCCGGGCCCGGCCGAGGGTGGACCAGGCCGCGGGGTCGTGCATCCCGAAGGAGATCACTCCCGCGCCGAGCCGGCCGGCGACCGCGGCAGCCTTCGGGCCGAACGCGGCCACGACGAACTCCACGGGAGCCTCGGTGTCGACGTACGGCCCGACGTGCAGGAATCGCACTCTGCTGGACCGGGTCCCCTCGCGGTAGTCCGTTTCGCGGCCCGCGGTGAGATCCTGTAGGGCGGCCGTGAACGACTCCAGTTCCGCCGTCTTCGTGGGCCGCATGCCGAGCGTACGGCGCGCCGTGTTGCCGGTGCCGACCCCGCAGACGATGCGCCCGGGGGCGAGGGCGTTGAGGCTGCCGACGGCCGCCGCCGCGGCGGGCGCGGAACGCAGTGCCGGTGAGGTGACACCGATGCCGAGCCTGATCCGGTGGGTGGACTTGGCGCAGAGTGCGAGACTCACGAACGGATCGCCGTGGATCATCGGCGTGTCGTACACCCAGAAACTGTCGAAGCCGAGTTCCTCCGCGCGGGCGGCCAGGTGTTCCACACCCGGCCCTGCTGTCGTGACGATGCCGGTCCGCATGGCGACTCTCCTCGCCGTCGAGTGAGACAGCTGAACCACTCCGGTTGCAGTGTGCTGTCGTCCTTTGGTCGAAATCATGCTCCCCAGCGCGCCGGTGGGCCTACCGCAGCGGTCTCAGGATCGGGAAGGTGCCGCGCGAACGGGGAGGGAGCTTCGTGCGCAGGACCCGCGGGTGGCGCAACAACCGGCTACCGGTCAGGAGGCGTTGAGTCGGCCGATCATCACCGGCGAAACGGTCGACGGGGTGCCGACCGAGTCCGGGGGGACGACGAACGTGGCCTTCCCTCACCCGCCCGTTTCCACACATCGGGTGCCCGGGCGTTCCCCGCACCCGCCGACCTCGGGGAGTGTCGGCGGCTCTTCGCGGTGCGGCGGCCCCTTCGGAGTCGTCCGGCGGGGAGGCTCCAAACAGCGTGCGGCGCGTTGTCACCATTGGGGGCAGACGGCGGGCATGGCCTCGTCGTGCCCGAAGGAGGGCGATGCGGTCACGGTGTGGGTGAGGAGGTCGAGGGTGGGGATCGGGAGCCTGGTGGTTGGCAGAGGCTGGAGGACGCGCCGAAGGATTCCACGGATCCGTGGTCGTTGGTGCCCGGCGCAGGTTGGCCGGTTGGGTCGACGGGGCGGATGTCCTGGCCGCGCTGGGGGAAAGGCCGTACCTGGTAGACGAGTCCACGGCGCAGACCGCGGTCGAGAGATTCGTCGCGGCCGGTTTCGTACGGCTGGATGTCGATGTCCCGAAGGGGGCTCGGAGCTTGACGTGCTGCAAGCGTTGGCCCGAACCTACGATTTCCCGGACTGGTTCGGAGAGAATTGGCCCGCCTACACCGACTGCTATTCCGATTTCGTCGTGGCGAGCGAGGAGCCGGTGGTTACCGTCGTGCGCGGGCTCGACGGGATGCACCGTCGCGATCTACGGCAATTCATGCGATGCGTCATGGAGTTGGAGACCACCGCGGAGTTCATTTCAGTCTTCAAGCCGGTGGTCCCCCGGCGCGTGGTGAACCTGTACGTGGGTGCGTGGTAGCCGCTGGCGTTGCGAGGTTTTGGGGCGGTTGGCCGCCGGGGACGGCCGGATCGCGCCCGCGAACGCGAACGCGATCCCGCCGTAATCCCGCCACCCGCCCGCCCCGGCACCGGCCGCTCCGGGACCCCGTCGCGCTCGGCGGGGCTCCGGATGCCGGCTTCGGGTCGGGTCCGGGTGTCGGGGGCCTGGGCGGGTGGGCGAGGTGGCGCAGGGCCGGTACGCGTTCGGCTATCCCGACCCGCCGACGGATTGCGGGCGGTGGGCCGGCCGGGGGCAGGGCGTCTGCGTGATGCCGGAGGGTACCGGGCTGGACCGTCAGCGGCGTGTCGGTGAGGGGCCTTGGCGATCTGCATGGCTACGTCGAGCGAAGGCACCTTGAAACCACGCTGGTGGTCGTCGGGTCGCGGCGGACGGCGTGGACGCGTTGTCACCGGGCGGGCGTCGCGGTCGGCCGAGCCGGGCGATCGTGCGGGGTGGAGGGTGAGGGGTGGTGGGGCACGGTCGAGGGTGCGGCGCGGCTCCCGCGGTGGGGGTGCGCGGGGCGGTTCGGTGCGCGCACCGGCGCGCGACGGTGTCACCTGTAGGTGTGGTTTGGCTGCCGAGAGGCGGTCGTCCGGCGTTGTGGGTGCTGTGCTGCTCAAGGCGATGTGCCGGACCGGTCGTGGTATCCGCGATCGGTCGGTGCGGCCTCGCCGTCCTCGGCCTGCCCCGTGGGGCGGGTCGTGGGGTCAGACACCTTGCGACGTAAGGGGTTTCGTCATGTCCACGATGAGAAAACGGCTCACCGGACGCTTCGGCAACGTCGGTATATCGATCGCGGTGGCCGTTGCGGGTCTGACCGCACCGTTCGCCGTCGGCGGCGCGCAGGCCGCGCCCGGGACACCGGGTGTGCCGCAGGCGCCCGCGGCGATCTTCGCCGAGGGTTTCGAGAACGGCCAGGGCGCGACGCCGACCCTGCTCACGAACTACATCGGCGGTCCGCCGGTGGGCGAGACGTACACCGCCGACCCGGCCTGGTTGACCGCGTGCAACGGCTGGGTCACGTCGCCGGCCGCGTCGACCACGCCTCCCGCCGGCAGTGGGTGCGTCCCGGGCGACTGGGCCCAGGTCAAGAACCTCGCGGGCGTACTCGGTCAGTGGTCGGGTGGTTCCTCGACCACGAACCACGCCGTGACGGCGTACACCGCGGGCAATCCGGGCGCCGGCAAGGTGCAGTTGGAGACGGCGACCCCGATCCCGTTGCCCGCGGGGCGGCGCTTCATCGCGTTCTCGGTCGACATCGCCGAAGTCAACTGCTTCGCCAACCACTCCAAGTTCAGCTTCTACCTGCTCGACGGCGACCAGGCCACGCCCGCGTTCACGCGCCCGATCGAGGCGTGCGTGGATGCCACGACGACGATCGGCGGGGCCAAGGTCGGCACCTTCACCAGCAACGGCGCCGTGCTGTTCGCCGGCAACCAGGCCGGCATCCGGTTGGTGAACGAGCAGCCGAGCGGCACCGGCAACGACGTGGCCTTCGACAACGTCAAGCTCGTCGACGCGAGCCCGCAGGTCGACATCGGCTTCGCGCCGACACCGGTGCTCACCGGTGGCACCTCGACCCTGACCTTCACGATCACGAACACGAACGAGCTGGGCGCCAAGCCCGGTTGGTCGTTCTCGGACGCGCTGCCGGCCGGGCTCAAGGCGACCGGGGTGACCACGACGACGTGCGATGCCGGCTCGGTCTTCGCGCCGGCGGGTGGGGGCTCGGTCGACGTATCCGGCAACCTGACGGCGGGTCAGGAATCCTGCACGGCGCAGGTCCAGGTGACCTCGGCGGCGCGCGGGACGTACACGAACTGCGCGGCGGGCTTTACGAACGTGGTCGGGGTGAGCCTGCCGGGGTGCGCGAGCGTCGTGTTCGACACGATGCGCTTCGACGCGCACGCGTACGGGGCCGCACTGAAGTCCCCGCTCGCGAACATCGGCCCGATCGCCGCGTCCGACGTGACGTGCTCGAACGTCGCGGCGGTCGACACCGACAACGTCGCGACGGTGTCGCTGGGCGTCGTCGGCAACGCGGGCGTGGTCACCACCCGCGCGGAGGGCACGATCGACGCGAACGGCCTGCAGCGGGCGAACGCGCGCGCCGAGACGGCCGGGGTGAACCTGCTCGGCGGACTGGTCACGGCGGACGTCGTCGAAGCGATCGCCACGGTGCAGGGTGACGCGAACGGCGGCGCGACGCCGAGCGGTTCGGTGACGTTGGCGAACCTGCGGGTGGCCGGGGTGCCGGTGGTGAACCCGAACGTCAACGTGGATATCACGATCCCGCTGGTGGCGACGGTGCGGGTGAACGAGCGAGTGGTCGACCCCGGCGGTCGGGGGATCACGGTCAACGCGCTGCGGATCACACTGTTGTCCGGCGTGAGCGTCGTGGTGTCGCATGCGCGGGTGGCGCTGACGCTGCCGGGAGGTACGTGCCCGACCGCGTGAGGTGAGGCGGACGAGCTTGGGCGCGGCGGCCATTCGCGGTCGCCGCGTCCGTGCGTGTCGGCATTGGTGTCGGGGCGCGTCCCGGGATTCGATTCGGCCTCCGCGGGGCGGGGGTCCGCCGCCGATAGGGCACCGTCGGCCCGGGACCTGTTCGACAGGCGTGGTCCGGGAACGGGCCGGGTTCTCGCGGTACAAGCGGCGCACCGACACGTCGATCACCGGCGGTCGCTCGAGTGTGGAGACGGGGCCGCCCGCGTGGACCTCGACACCGGCTCTCGCCCGGTGTGGTCGGCGGCCGGCGAACCATGCACAGGGCGTATACCTGCCGGGGATGGCGGAGTTGCGGCCACCCGGTGTCTTCCTGATCCGTTCCTGCTCGATCCCCGGGTCCGGCCGGACCGGGCGGCAAACGGGGCCTTCCGGGGGATGGAGGCGTTCGGCGACGACGGAACGCCCGTTGACCTCGCGGGGGTTGACGAGTGAGGAGGCCCGGGGCGGGTCAAGAAAACGCGCGACGCGCGTCGCCGGCCGACGGCTTCGGCCGGGCCGCGTGGGCCGGCCGGGGGCCGGGTGCCTGAGGTGGGACGGCACACGGCACACGGCACGCGGCGGAGCACCTCACGAGGCCCCGGTGCCGCGGACCCTGTTACCGCGTCCGAGGGCCGATCACGGGGACCGGGTCGAGGTTTACAACAATCGGTCGACCAGTCCGTCGACGTAGTCCGGGGTGAGCGGGCCCCTGCCGAACAGGACGCGGATGTACATCGGGGCCAGGATGTGGTCCAGCACGCCGAACGCGTCGGGTGGGTGCTCGCCGCGTTCGCGGGCGCGATCGAGCATGGACTGCAGTTGCCGGGCGCGTTCGGCGAGGAGGTCGTCACGCGCCTGCAGGCCCTGAGGACCGTTGTCGGACAGGGCGACGGCCAGGCGCAGCAGCGCCGGACCGTCGGGTCCGGTGATCTCGCGGGCCACGTTGGCCGCGTAGGTGCGCAGGTCGCCGGCCAGGCTCCCGGTGTCGGGCATCGGCGACTGAGCGTTGAGGCGGGTGAGCGCCACGTCGGTGAGCAGGGTTTCCAGGCTGCCCCACCGGCGGTAGATGCTGCTGTCGGCTACACCCGCGCGGGCTGCGACCTCGCCGACGGTGAAGTTGCCGTAGCCGCGCTCGCTGATCAGGTCGGTGACGGCCCGGTGTACCTCCGCGCCGACGCGGGCGCTGCGCCCGCCGGGTCGTCGGGCCGCGGGAACGTGTGGTGGCGGCTGGGAGTCGTCGGCATCGGCTTCGCCCTGACGATGTCCCCACTGACGGGAGCCGCCATCCAAGCAGTCGGCCCACAGGAAGGCGGCCTCGCTTCAGGCATCAGCAGCACCACCCGGCAGATCGGCGCGGTGCTCGGCGTGGCGGTACTCGGAGCCGTCGTCCGCACCCGGCAATCCGGCGGCGCCTCCTTCGAGACCGGCCTCAACAGCGCCTTCCTCGCTGCCGGCACCGTCACGTTGGTTACCGCCGTGGTCACCGGCCTGTGGCTGGTGGGGTCCGAGCCCGCAGAAGGCTCCGCGGCGCCGCGACTTCCACCGATCCGGATGCGGTCCCCACCTCGAACGAGGCATCCGTGAACAGCCGTTGACGGCGACACCGACCTTGACCGGGAGATGAGCCAGGGGATGGTTGGTGGGGGTGTGGTGTGGGCCGGGGCTTGCGCGCCCGATTGACGTACGACGTGCGGCTCGGCCCGGACCGGCGCGGGAAACCGCGTCGGGCCGAGCCGAGCCTGGATCGGTATGTCCCCGGCCCGCGCCGTGCGTGGAGGGCATTGAGGCCGAGGAAGGGGGCTATCCCTGGAACGTGGTCGTGGGAGATCGGGAAGGATCGTCGGGAGGTGATCCCGCCGGACTAGAAGGTGACCTTCCAGGAGTCGATCTTGCCGGTGTCGGCGGCGGCGACGTCCTGAACCTTCAGGCGCCAGGTGCCGTTGGCGAGTTCGCTGGAGGCGTTGACGGTGTAGGTCGTGATGATGTTGTCGGCGGAGTCGCTGCCGCTGGAGTTCTTGAGTCGGTAGGCGGTGCCGTCGGGGGCCACCAGGTCGACGGTCAGGTCGCCGCGCCAGGTGTGCTTGATGTCGACGCCGACCTTGAGGGTCGCCGGCGCGTTGCCCGCGACGCCGGTCACGGCGATGTCGCTGAACACGGCGCCGCCGTTGTCCGGGATCGCGACGTCGTTGGTGTTCTCGAACGTCTCACCGTCCGGGGGATCGACTCCGCCCAATTCGCTCGCGCCCTGCGCGATGGCGGTGGCGAAGGTGCTCACCTCGGTGTACACGCCCGGTCGGCCCGGTCGGGCGCAGCCGACACCCCAACTCGTGATCCCGATCTGGATCCAGGCGTTTGCGGCATCCTTGCGGAACATCGGCCCGCCCGAGTCGCCCTGGCAGGTGTCCGTGCCGCCCTGCGGATACGCGGCGCAGATCTCGGCCGCCGGGATCAACCCCGAATACCCGGGCGACGCCTTGCACGTCGCGTCGGTCACGAACGGGACGTCGGCCTTGAGCAGGTAGCGCTGCTGTCCGCCGCCCTCGGTGGCCGCACCCCAACCGGCGATGGTGAAGGTGCCGTTGTCGTAGGTCTTGTTCGTGGCGATCGGGATGGTCGCCGCGCCGGGTATCGGGGCGGCCAGCTTGATCAGCGCCCAGTCACCGCCCGTGGGGGTGTCGTACGTGGGGGAGCTGAGCACCTCGACGGACGTGCGCTTGACAGCCGCCGGGCTGTTCAGGTCCACCACACCGTACGTGGCCGTGATGCTCGAGTCGGGTCCGGATCCGTCGACGCAGTGCGCTGCGGTCAACACGATCTGGTCGGTGTACATGGTGCCGCCACAGCCCATGGACAGCCGTACCATCCAGGGGAATTCGCCCTGGGCGGCCAAGGTGCCACCGACGATGTGCGGTGTGACGTCGCCCGGGTTGGAGGGCGGCGGGGTGGGCGACGCGATCGTCTGCCCCGCGCCGCCGGCGGCGATTGCCGTCACAGCGGCGGTAACCACCAGGAGCCTTTTGATCAGAGAATGCCTGCTTACCATTTTCTTCCTTTCGACCCGCATGGGGGAGCGCGTGGATCCGGAACCGGGGGTGTGGAAGCCGGGGTGTGGAACCGGATGGACCCCGCGTTGCGACCGGGGAAATGCTTGTTGGAGCCACCCGGAGAGGAGCGAACTCCGGGCGATGGAGCAGTGGTTCGGCGCACCCGACGCACCGCGACGAGGGCGGTGCGGTGCGGGTGTTGCCGACGCTCGGCGGGAAGGCGTGGACGGCGCGGAGGGCGCGCACCGCGTGGACCGCGTGGACCGCGTGCGACGCGCACACCGTTCCCGACTCGTATGGCCTGTCGCGGATCCTGCCGGCAGGTGCCGGCAGGTGACCTTCCCGGCGTAACCGTCGCCGGGGAGTTTCACCAGGTAGAGCGCCGGCCGACAGTCAGGTGTTCGCGGGGATGCTGATGGTGGGCGAACAGCCCTTCCGGTTCGTTCTCGTCGACCGAGACGTTGTCCGAAATCTTCGGCACGCACAGCGCACGGCCTGACAGGGCCGGCCGATCACCTGCTTACCGATGCCTACCGACCACAACGCTGTATTCCGCCGAGGTACGAGCTTCGGCCGACGCCGGTGCCTTGTTGCCGACCGCGGGACGCGAGGTCCACCACGACCATCGCGAGAGCAGCGGTGAAGGCAGCGGTGACGACGGACAGGCGTTTACGTCTCACACGGGTACCTCCTCACGAGGGCGCCGGATTTCGCCGACGCCGGAGGGATGTGTTCCTGTGCGTGTCGACCGGAGACCGTCGGTGGTGGCCGACGGCATCCGTCGAGATGGATCGCAGTCGATGCACTGCGCCGCAGTCCCCGACTCGGTGCGCGAGCTGCGCACACGCGGGGTGGTGTGGGTGCGCGGAGGGGACGGCCGAAGGCCGGCGGGAAACGGCTTCCGGTCGCTCCGGGGGGTGTCTGACGAGCGAACCACGGATCAAGGTGCGGAGGGACGGCCGCGCATTGAACGGGAGACCGCGCTTGACTTCCGATTCCTGACGCCGGAGGCGTTCGGTACGGGGGACGTGTTCGGCACGAGAAGTCGAGGGGTACCGCTACCAAACGCTAGCCATCGGGAACCCGGCGCGAATCGGGGAAATCCCTTGTCGTTCCCGAGCTGTGGGAGAGGGCCGGCGCGCCGTCGCCCGGGTCCGCGCTCGACGCGTACGCGGTATCCGCCGGCCGATTGTGCTGCGGCGGGCGTTCCTCGCGGCGGCATCATCGGTGCCATCCCGATCGTGCGGACCATCCGCCCGGTCCGCCCTGCGAAGGAAGTTGGGATCCGACCCATGACGACCCCGGTCTGCGGAGTGACCGATCCGAAGTGGACGGAGGGGTGCGCGGCCGCGTGGGGCGAGCCGAAGCGCCGCCTGTCTCGCCCGAATGCCCTCAGGGCGTCGACCGGTGCCGGCGACGCCCCGCGTGCGGTCGGCGGGAGGCGCGCGTGACGCCGGTGAAAGAGCGCTCGCTCCCCCTTCCGGACCTGGTCGCTCTCGGGGCGTTGACCGGCGCGGGCGACTCACGCCAGGCCGGTCTGGCACTCGCCCGCGTCGGAGCCGAGCTGCGCGCGCAGATACTGGAGTACTGCGTGCTACGGCCGAGCGCCGTCACGTGGTGCCTGCGGGACGGTGCCGCCGCCGACCGCGCGGCGTACGCCCGCAACCGATTCCTCGACCACCGGGCGATGGCCGCGCTCGCCGCCGACCCCGATCCGGACGTCCGGGCGGCGGTGTTCTTCCACCGCAGGGTCCCGGGCTCACTGCGCCGCCGGGCGCTGGCCACCCTCCCGATCGCGCCGGTGCTGCGCCAACGGCTCATGTGCACCGACGCGCTGCCGGAACTCGGCATGGCGATGGACTGCCCCGACCCGGAACTGGCCGCCGAGACATACCGGACGATCCTCGGCAGGCGTCCGCTGCCACCTCAGGGATCCGGCGCACTGGCGGCCGACCCCGACACGTCGTCGCCGCGCGGTCACGACCGGTTCCCCGAGACGCTCGCGCTGCTGCGCCCGGAGAAGTGGACCGCCGACGACTGGGCCGAGACCGCCGTGCGGCACATCGAAAAGCCGTGGCAGAACGAGGAGTGCGTCGCGCTCGTCGGCGAACCCGCATGCCCGGTCGACACCGCGCTGGCCCTGCTCGCGTACGGGCCGACCGACAACCCGTACACGTTCCCCGCCCGGGTGGCGCTGGACACGGGCACGGTCACTCCGGACGACATTTTGCGCCGCGGGCCCGGTGCCGCACGGGTCCTCGGGCTGATCGACGCGCTGCACTGGTCGCCGCCCAACGACGACTGGATCAGGGTGACCCTCGCCGAGGAGGAGGTGGCCGCCCTCGAACAGGGCCTGTGCGAGGCGGTGCGGACCCGGCTCGGCACGGACCCCGGCGCCTGGCGCGCGGCCGCGACACTGCTCACCCGGGACACCGAATACCCCGGCAGTGTCCTGGCGTTGCTCGACGAGGCAGCCACCGTCCCGTGGCTGAGGCCGTCCGGCTCGGCGAAGGCGCCCGCGGGCAAGGCGCCCGCGCCGTGGACCGACTTCCGCCGGCAGCCGCGGCCGGCCCGCCCACCGTCGGCCGGTCCTTCGCCGCTGCGGCTGCTGCTGTCCTGCGCCGACGCGGACGCGCTGTCCGCGATCCTCGCGGCGTTCGACGACGACGTCCTCCCGGAGTTGGCCGGGGTCAGCCGCAGGGCGCCGGTTGCGCCGGCGCTCGTCCCGCCGATCGCACGGGAGTTGGCCTCGCGCAGCCCCGAGGTGCTGCGCGACTTCGTCGCGGGCGTCGAGCACGACCCCGACAAGCGTGCCGAACTGATCGCGCTCGGCTTGGGCGAGGTGGACGCCGCGCTGCTCGCGGGCGACGCCCTCACCGCGTACCAGCGCGCGGAGCTCGTCGCCCGGACGACCGGCACCGCGGCGGAACCGGGCCCCGTCGCGCACCACGCCCCGGTCGAGGCCCCGATCTCATGGGACGTGGTCCTCGACGAGGTGACCTCGGGACGCGCGGAGAGGAACGTCCTCGACACCTTCAGCCGCCATCCCGCGCTGCCGGAGTCGGTCGCCGCCGCGCTGTTCGAAGCCGATCCGCAACGTTACGCCCGGCTGCTGGCGGCGCTGCCCCGGTCGACCGCCCTGGCGCTCCTGCCCGCAGCGGCCCGGGTGTGGGGCCGCCGCGAAGGTTCGGGGTGGACACTCGTGCTCCCGGCGCTCGCCGCGTGCCTGCGTTCAGGCACGCTCACGCCGGACGACCTGCTGACGCACACCGCGGCGGCCTCGTTCCTCCTGTGGGCGTTCGGCGACGAGCAGCGGAGCCGTGGGAAACTGCGGCCGCTGGCCGAGCCGTTGCGTGCACTCGTCGACGCGCACCTCGGCGAGGATCCCGACGCGTGGACGATCGCGATGCGGCTGCTGCCGGACTTCGCGGGCTCGGTCGACGAGCTGCTCGCCACCGCCGGTCGCGCCGCCGGTCGTTCGTGAGACCGCACTGTGATGTCCCGTCCCCGGAACCCGAGCCACCACGACAACCAGACGCTTGGGTGGGTGGTTGACGACATTCGGTGAACGGCGGGCGGTGGCTCGCGGAAACCTCCGCGCCCGGCCGCAGCGGACGTTGATCAGCTTCACATCCGGTCGCTTCGAGATCGCTTCCGATGCCTGCGGGGGTGGCGACACCCCATGGATCGACACGGCGGCGGCTTGCGGCCGCACCTGCTTGACGACGACGGTGGCCGGCGGGTCGCTCGGCCGGCTGAAGAAACCGCACCGGGCACGAAGCGCGCCGTACGCCGAGCCCCGTGACTCCGGGACCTTGTGACCACCCAGACTCGCCCGAACCGGGCGCTGCACGATCCGCCCCCAGTCGCCGCGCCACGGACGTCTCCGGCGGCCCGAGGGCGTCACCGATACGCCTTGTGGCGCCCCGACACGGTCAGGAGTACCAGGACGCCTCCGTCGGCCGCGACCGCCGAGGCACCTCCCGAGCGGGCATCGGCCTGCGTTCGCCGGCCGCGAGCAGGACGCTCGCCGGATCGCCGCCGAGAGCGCCCGGGAGCGTCACTTCGACCTCGATGCCGCGAGGCGGGTCGGTGGGCAGGATCGCGGTCATCACTTGCGTCCGGGCGTGGTGGCCGTGGACGCGGGCGGCGGCGACCTCTTTCCCGTCCACGAGGAGCTCCAGCTCCCGCGTCCCGCCCATCCGCAGACCCACGGTGACCGAGCAACCGGCGTGCTCGCAATGAAAGTGATACTCGCGGCTCATGATCGCCTTCCCCAATCGCCGATCGAAAAGGCTCCTCCACTCCATCGTGGCACCGAGCGGCGGCCGCGCCAGTTCCCCTCTCGGTTGACGGCGCAACGGACGCTGCTTCATCCCGTGGTTTCCTTGGTTCTGTCGGCCGATCCCGGTCGGGTCAGTCGTCGGATTCTCCGTCCAGGATCCAGTCGATTCCTTGTGCCGGGTCTGCGATGGCCAGGTGTGTCGCGTGCGGCGATTGGGGCCTGGTGTGCCGGTGGGTTCAGGTGAGGCAGTCGACCCGAGTGACGAAGGCGGCGACGGCTCGGGGTCCAAGGGTTCCGCCGGATCGGCCAGGTGTCCGAGCGGTCGCCAAGGGGCCGGCCGGCCGTGTGCCTTTGAGGAGGGCGGTCAGTGGTCGGACCGTCGCCGCGCATCACCCGCCGTGTGCGAGCGACGTCGCCGGCGCGCACTGGAATGGTCCCCGTCGTGATCGCCGCTGCGCCCCACGGTCCGCTCGGTGCATGCTGCGGGGCGCGCCGTGAAATACGTCATAGTGCCGTGGGTGGGGCGTGTCCGTCGTTCGAGGCTTGGTGGCGGCAACGGCCCGCCTGTGTCGGCTGATCCGAGGGCGCCCCGTCGATGGGCGGGGGTGGAGCGTGGCCCCGGGGCGTCTCGAGGCGACTGGGGCCGCTCTTCCCTGCGGCAACGGTGCCTGGTAGAGATGGGCGGGTTCCCCAGCACTTCGGAAGTCTCGCCATGAACCAGGACAACACTCCCGATCTCGTCCCCTTCACGATCGACCTCACCTTCGAGGAGGCCCGGCGACGGGCCGAGGTCGTCGCAGCACTCGGGCCCGACTGGGACCCGGTGGCGGTCCTGCGAGGCGAGGACGAGGCGTATGCCCTCCTCTACTCGGGCCTGGACGCCGAACAGCAGCGCATCCACGACCTGCTGGTGGCGGCCGGTGTCCTGCCGGGGGAGGAGCCGGGCCATGCGGCTGCCCATTGATCCACAGGCGGACCTCGCCCGACGCGCCTGGGTGACCTGCCCGGTCTGCGACGACGCCCGCCATTGCGCGACCTGCGCCGACCGCCGCAACTGCGGCGAGCACTGGCGCTACCTGATCTCCAACAACGGGCCGGTCGTCAATCTCCAGTGCCCCCGATGCACGCACATGTGGTCCCTGGACACCCGGCCCGGCATCACCCGCTCCGGTGACAACACTCCCTGCTTCTGACGAGTCGGAGCGGAGGCCGGGGAGGTCCGTAAGCTGTGCCGGCGGCACGCAGATGCCCCGATGAGCCGCAGGAACGGGCGATCCGGGAGGTACGTACCTCTTGGGCACCCGGGTCGCCCGGGTCGCCCGGGACCTGGGCATCCACACGGAGGCCCTGCGGAATCGGGTCCGGGGGGCCGAGGCCGACGCCGGGGGAGCGGACCGACCGCCCGACCACCGCCGAGTCGGAGGAACCGAGGCAACTCCCGAGGGAGAACGTCGAGTTGCGGCGGGCCGACGAGATCCTCAGGGTCGTCTCGGTGTGCCTGGAGCACTTTCGCCGAGATCCCGGGCGTCACCGGCGCCGACAGCCCCGCCCTGACCGGAATCACGAACATCCCCGACGACACCGAATCCCCCACGGCCGCACGGTCGTGCTCTTCCGCCACTGACAAGGACAGGTGTACCGGGCGGGATGGGGTTGTTCGCGGTCGTGCCGCAGCCGTGTTCTGATGGATGGGTGAGCGAAAACGGCTCCATGCGCTTGTTCGTGGCGCTCGTGCCGCCCCCCGAAGCGGTGGCGGAATTGCGTCGTGCCGTCGACCCGATCCGCTCCCGGTACGACGGGCTGCGCTGGACCGGGCCCCAAGGTTGGCACCTCACTCTCGCCTTTCTCGGCACGGTGGAGCCGAAGACCCGGATCGAGTTGGAAACCCGGCTCGCCCGCGTCGCCGCACGCCATCCGCCGCGGAACCTCGCGCTCACCGGCAGCGGCCGTTTCGGTGATCGCACCCTGTGGATCGGGATCCGGGGCGATCGGCGGGCAATGGCCGCCCTGGCCGTGGCCGTACGGCGCGCGGCCGGCAAATGCCACATCCCGATCGAGGGCCGGCCGTGGCACGGTCACGTGACTCTGGCCCGCGTCGCCCAAGCCCGCGGGGCGGGCGGGCGGCGCCCTCCGGGCAGTGCGCTCACCGACCCGGCGGCCGATCTCGCCGGATTCGACGGGGTGGAATGGACCGCGGCCCGGCTGCACTTGGTGCAGAGCGTCATCGGCAACGGCCCGGCTCGGTACCACGACGTGGCGACGTGGCCGTTGGTGGGCAGGCGCTCATCGCACGTCCGCGCGGGCGGGCTGCTCCGGATCGTCATCGTCACGGCCGACGACGAGCAGCTCGTCCGGGTGGGCGACCCCGACACTGGCCCCTCTGCGCGCAGCCGGTCCTTGAACCCGGCGGCACCCGCCGCTACGGCGGCAGTCGGTGCGCCGTCGGCACCCGACGAGCGCACCGATGCCGACTCGAACGCGGAGATCATCGCCGGTCGCGCATGACGGCTCGGCCGGCGAGGGCGGTGGCGGAGAAGACGAGTACGAAGGTGAACGTGACGATCCCGCTGTAGGTGAAGGGATCGATTGCGGGCATGATGCGGTCGCCGTTGCTCAGGGCGTACGTCATGGCGAACAGGCCGGGCAGCGCGAACGCGGTCCCGACGATGCAGGCGGTGGCGCCCAGGATGGCGGCTTCCCAGCGCAGGATCGAGCGTCGTTGGCGTGGTGTGGCGCCGACGGCCGCCAGGAGCACGAATTCCGATCGGCGGGAGAGGGTTGCCGTCACGAGGGAGTTTGTGACCGCGATGGCGATATAGCCGAAGAGGACCAGCAGTATCAGCAGCCCGAACTTGTCCTCGCCGCCCGAGGCGCCGTCGGCGTCGGCGACGGAGGCGGACCGGGTGACCTCGGCTCCGGGCACGTCCGCCAGGTCGTTGCGGATGCGGCGTTCGACCCGCGCCACCGATTCGGATGCGGGGACCGTGACGGCCAGACCCGATGCGAGTCCCGAAGCGGTGGCCGGCTGCAGGTCGTCGAGTGGGAGCAGGACATCGCCGAAACCGAGGCCGCGTTCGTACAGCGCGCTCACGTGCCGCTTGATCGACTGTCCGTCCGCCAGCACGATGGTGACCTCGTCTCCCACGTGTGCTCCCAGTTGTGCGGCACCGAGAACGCCGAGCACGACGTCGCCCTGCCGGAGACGGATCGGACTGTTGCTCGTGGGCTTGAGATCGGCGTAGCGCTCCACTTGGTCACCGGCGATGCCGAGTGCCTTCAGGGTTTGGGGGCTGTTGTCGCTGCCGGCGGGCGGCTGCACGATGACGCCGGTGGTCACGAATGGGGTGGCGGAGCCGACCCCGGGCACGCCTCGCACGAGTTCGGCCGTCCGGTCGCCGACGCCGGCACTCGACACGGTGACCGTGAGGTCGGTGCGCGCGCCCGCGTGAGCCTGTGCCTTCGACACGGCGCCGACGGTCGCGGCGCCGGAGAGCTGGACCGCGGCCAGCGCGACTCCGAGGACGATCGGGGTCATCGCGCCGCCGACGCGGGCGGCCCGGTGGCGAATACTGCCGAGGGCCATGTATGCCGCGGCGGTCCGCGCGGCCGGTCGGCGCACGATCGCGGCCGCCGCGCGCACCACCTGCGGACTCAGCGGACCGATCGACAAGGCCATCACCAATCCCGAGATCCCGGGAAGTCCACTGGCCGCATCGACGTTGGACGTGTAGGTCGGCGCCAGGGCCATCACGATGCCCACCGCGAGGAGCACCACTCCGACGACGACGCGCCGCGCCGTCCGCGGCGATCCGGACGGACCCGTGTCGCCACCCTCGAGTTGCGCCAGCGGACTGCTGCGTACGACTCGGCGCACCGCGACGCGCATGGCGATCTCCGCGGCGACGAAACCCGTAAGCATCGCCGCGATGAAGGGGAACGGGCCGAAGACCGGCTGAAGGGTGCGGGGCAGCGCCCCCCAGGATCGGATGGCGTCGATCATGACCGCTCCCACGAGTGGTCCGGCGAGCCCGCCGAGGCCCCCTGCCGGCGCGACGACCACGCGGATCTCCGCGCGAAGCAGCCGCTTCACCTGTCGTGGCGTGGCGCCGACGATGCGGAGCATGGCCAACTCGCGTGATCGCTCGCGGATCTGGAGCGACGTCAGAGCGATGACGGTGAACACGGCGACGATGAACGCGACAGCGCCGAGCGCGCCCGAGGCGGAGACGAGTGCCGCCGTCGCCCGGCCCTGGGAGACCGCCTCGACGGGCCCCCGGGCGCTTCGATCCCACAGCCGAGCGTCGGCGGGTGGGACCAGGCGAGCGAGTGTGTGCTCGTCGGGCATCGCCTGCGGCCAGACGCCGATGACCGCCACACCGCGATCGGGGTTGCCGCGCGTCCCGATCTGCCCGTCGCTCAGATAGACGTCCGGGACGTCGACTCCCGTGTCGTCGGCTGTGGTGGTGCCCGCGAGCGTGTACTCGACGGACCGGTCGCCGAAGCCCAGCGAGACCTTTCCCCCGGTCGCCAGGCCGTGGGAACGGGCGACGTGGCCCGGCAGCACGATTTCGTCCGGCTCGACGGGTGCGCGTCCCGAGGCCAGTTCGCGGTTCCCGAGCGCGAACGCCGACCAGGGATGCGCGTCCACCGGTTCGGCGTCGCCCGCTCGGCCACCAAGGATGGCGGGCACGATGCGGTCGGCGACCACGCGGGATGCCGGCAGCGCCGCCGCGATCTCGTCGACCAAGGAGGCGGGCAGCAACGCCCGGCCCGGAACCGTCATGTCGACGTCGCCGCCGACCGGCACCGACTGCCGGGACGCGACCAACAACGGCGCGTTGTCGTACTCGCCGGTGGAGACCCGGCCGCGGACGCCGGTCTCCAGGAGTACTCCGAACGCCCCCACGAGAACGGCCGAGAAGAACACGGTCACAGCCAGTGCGACGACCTGGCCCGTGCGCGCTCGCAGCGTCAGTCGGGCGAGCTTGTTCACGACCGCAGCCCGAGGTCGGTCAGGGTCGCCGCGATCTGCCCTTCGGTGGCCCCGTGGAGTTCGCCGTGCCAGCGTCCGTCGCGGAGGAACAGCACACGGTCCGCGACCGCCGCGGCCCGCGGGTCGTGCGTCACCAGCAACGCCCGCTGTCCGAGGTCGGTGACGATCGAACGGAGCAGGCCGAGTATGACGTCGCTCGAGGCGGTGTCCAGCGCGCCGGTCGGCTCGTCGGCGACGATCAACTCCGGGTCCGTCACGAGCGCACGCGCGAACGCGACGCGCTGTTGCTGCCCCCCGGACAGTTGTGCCGGTCGGCGCTCGAGTGTGGCACCGACACCGACGGTCTCGGCCAGATCCCGTACGCGGCGCTGGTCGATCCGTCGGCCGGCCAGTCGCAGCGGCAATGAGATGTTGTCGGCGACGGTGAGCGACGGGATCAGGTTGTAGGACTGGAACACCACCCCGACGTGCGAACGCCGCATCTCGGCCAGTTGGGCCTCGTCCAGGCCGGTGATGTCCGTGCCGCCGATGTGGATCGAGCCGGTGTCGGGCTTTTCCAGGCCCAACAGGCAGTTCAGCAAGGTGGTCTTGCCGGAGCCCGACGGTCCCATGATCGCGGTGAAACTCCGCGGCGCGACGAAGAGGTCGATGTTCGCCAATGCCCAGAACCGGGTGGCATCGGCGCCGAAGCTTTTGCTCAACCCGCTGACCGTCACGGCGTGGTCGTCATGGTTTCCGGGGCGTTCGCCCTTGTGCGTTTTCACGTAACCGACCGTAGGATCGCGGTGCTTGCGACACAGTCCCCCGCTCACCCGAGCCGCGGTGGTACGTGCGCCCACCCGGATGGTAGTGCCGGCTATATCCCTCCGGGCGGGCAGCCCGACGGGCTCTGCCGGGGACTTGGTGGTGCCAGTAGGCTCACCAGGTGAGTTCCACCGAAGGCGTCGGCACCAGGCAACGACCACGAGACGCGAAGTCCGTCCGGCGATCGGCTCTTTCGGTTCGGTACCTGGCGGCCGGCACCCTCTCCGGGCTGTACGGCCTGTTGGTTCTCGCGGTCATCGTGGTGGTGGCCGCGCTGTCGGTGGTCGGTGTCGGGCTCCTGCTCACCGGCGCCGCGTCCGGGCTGCTGAGGCACTGGTGCGACCGTGAACGGGTCAGGGTCGGACGGGCGCTGGGACGACGCATCGGTTCCCCGTACCCGAGCCCTGCCGCCGGGGCGGACGTTGCCCGTCGGCGCATCGCCGACGGCACGTCGGCCCGCGATCTGGCCGCCGTCCTCCAGCGGATCGTCGTCGGGATCCCGCTCGGCGTGGTCATCGTCCTGCTGCCGTTGGTGTCACTGCAAGCGCTGGCACTGCCGACGTACTGGTGGGCGATGCCGGAGGGCAAGCCCGCCGACCAACTGTTCGAGATCACGTCGTGGTGGCTCGCACTGGCATCAGGCCTGATCGGGCTCGCCGGACTGGCCGCGTGGGCGGTCGCCGCGTCCCCCGTGCGCTCCGCCGACGCGAAGCTTCTCGAACTGCTGCTCGCCCCGACTCGCGACCAGGAGCTCCGACTCCGTGCGCACATGGAGGAGCAGCGCCGACGTTCGGCCGTGGACCTGCACAGCGCCGAGCTGCGGCGGATCGAGCGGGACCTGCACGACGCGGCCCAGAACCGGCTGGTGGCCGTCTCCATGTTCATCGGCACGGCGCAACGGCAGTTGAGCACCGGAACCGGCGACGTCGCGACGGCCCTGGCGAAAGCGCAGGACGCCAACCGCGACGCGCTGGCCGAAATGCGCCGCATCATCCGGGGCGTCTATCCGCCGGTGCTCGCCGAGGAAGGCCTGGTGCCGGCCTTGGGGCTGCTGGCCGACCGGATGCAGATCCCCACCCGGCTGCGGGTCGACGCCCCGGCGCCGACACCGGCGTCCGTCGATGCCGCCCTGTACTTTTCGGTCGCCGAGGCGCTCACCAACGTTGCCAAGCACAGCAACGCGACCGAATGCGATATTCACCTGACCTGGACGGAGGACGACGGCGAGATGCGCGTAACCACCACCGTGACCGACGACGGACACGGCGGCGCCGAGCGGTCGAAGGGCACTGGCCTGGCCGGAATCGAGAGCCGGATCGAGGCACTCGGCGGCACGGTCGCAGTCGCCAGCCCACCCGGCGGGCCGACGTCGGTGCGGATGGAGCTGCCATGCGAGTCGTGATCGCAGAGGACGACACGCTGCTGCGCGAAGGTCTTGCGGCGCTGTTGTCCGCCGAGGGCGTCGAGGTGGTCGCGGCGCGTCCTGACGCCGATCGGCTGTACGAGACCATCGAGGAGTTCGACGCGGGACTGGCCATCGTCGACGTGCGGATGCCGCCGACGTACACCGACGAGGGTCTGCGCGCCGCGATGCAGGTCCGCGCCGTGCGTCCCGGCTTCCCCATGCTTGTGCTGTCGGCCCACGTGGAGACCAAGTACGCCGGCGAACTGCTGGCCGACGGCGCCGGAGCGGTTGGCTACCTGCTCAAGGAACGGGTGGGCGCCGTCGAGGACTTCCTGCGCACCATGGACCGCGTGGTCAGGGGCGAGACCGTGCTCGACCCCGAGGTCGTGACGACCCTGATGCGCCGCGGCAGCAGCCGCAGCCGCAGTCCGCTCACCGCCCTCACCGCACGCGAACGCGACGTGCTGCAACTGATGGCACAGGGCCACCGCAACGGCGACATCGCAGCCGAACTGCACGTCACCGAGGCCGCGATCCACAAGCACATCCGAAACATCTTCAACAAACTCGGCCTGCTCGCCGACGACGCGGGACACCGCCGAGTACTGGCGGTCCTCACCTACCTGCGCGAACAGTGAGAGCCACGGTGTGCATCACCGACCTTGCCGGCCAACGACCCCCGCCCCATTCGGTGGAGGCGCCCCTTCCGCGAACGTGACGGTCGTTCGATGTGATGTGAGCACGAAGCGGACGACGAGCGTTCCGCTCTACGGGCCTCGCAACGTGCCGCGGAGGACGAACGCCTGCTCGCGCCGGACGTGGCGCCGTCGCACACTGACGGCGATCCGGGTGGGCCGTTCGCGTAGCCTGGCGGCATGATCGTGTTCCGCGAGGCAGGGCCCGGCGATTTCGATGCCATCCTGCGTCTGTACCGGCAGTTGCACCCCGAGGACCCGTCGATACGCGACGGCGTGGGCGTGGCCGTGTTCGCCGGGATCCTGCGCTCGCCCGGTCTGCACCTGTTCGTCCTGGAGAGCACGGGCGAGGTCGTCGCGACC
>NZ_JBVHLU010000085.1:0-48050 GCF_055558835.1 Embleya sp. NPDC025285 | reverse complement strand
CCCCCCCCCCCCCCCCCCCCCCCCCCCCCCCCCCCCCCCCCCCCCCCCCCCCCCCCCCCCCCCCCCCCCCCCCCCCCCCCCCCCCCCCCCCCACGGCCGTGCAGGTAGAGCCAGCGCGGTGATTCGGGGACGTGTCGGCGGACCAACAGGATGACCAGGCCGAGCACGACGCCCAGCGCGAAGGTCAGACGCCAGCCGATGTCGGCGGGGAAGATCGAGGTGTCGAGCATCACCACCGACAGCAGCGCGCCGCCGGCGGCTCCGGCCCAATAGGTGCCGTTGACGGCGAGATCGACCCGGCCTCGGTAGCGGGCCGGCATGAGTTCGTCGATGGCGGAGTTGATGGCCGCGTACTCGCCGCCGATGCCCAGGCCGGTGATGAACCGAAAGAGGAAGAACATCCAGGCCTGGACGGACAGGGCGGTCAGCGCGGTGCCCACGAGGTAGACGGCGAGCGTGACCATGAAGAGTTTCTTGCGGCCGAATCGATCCGTCAGCCACGCGAAGAACAGCGCACCGACACACGCCCCCGCGACGTACATCGCGGCGGCCGGCCCGGTGACCTGAGCCGCCGTGATGTCGAGCCCACTGTCCGACTCGGACAACCGGCCGGCGACGTTGCCGACCACGGTGACCTCGAGGCCGTCGAGGATCCACACCGTGCCGAGGCCGATCAGGATGCGCCAGTGCCACCATGACCACGGCAACCGGTCCAGGCGGGCGGGAACATCGGTGGTGAGGGTTCTGCGCTCGTCCGACGCGCTGCCCGGGGTTGTCGCACTGGTCATGATCGCCGTCCTCCGATCGGGTCGCCTTCGCGGCTGCCCCGCCCCGACTCGGGAAAACCCCCACGAGGGCACCGGGCTTCGTGTCGCGACCCACCCGGCATCCTCCTACTCCGGTGCCACCAGAGGCCGTTCGCGGCCACGCCGAGCGCGCGGGAGCAAAGGGAGCCCGCGTCCACGCCCCGCTGGCGTCGCCCTGGTGATGCTCAATGTGAGCGAGGTTTGAGGAGTTCCTCGGTGAGGGTGCTCAGCAGTGCACGGGAGAGGGGCGACCGGGTCAGGGCGCGGTAGACGATCGGGCCGATGAGGGCGTCGATGGTGTCGTCGGGGTTGAGGGCGGGGGAGATCTCGCCTGCGTCGATGGCGTGTGTGAGCATGGCGCGTTCCCGCTCGCGGCGGGGGTCGAGGTAGCGGCGGTGCAGGCTTTTGGCCGCGTCGGGGTTGTGCTGTGCCTCGGCGATGAGTGCGAGCAGGACTTTGCCGGCGGGGTCGTCGGTGACGAATCGCGCGAAGTCGCCCACGTAGCGGCGGATGTTGTCCGCCGTGGGCGTTTCCGTCGGGACGGGAAGACGCTTTTCGCTGTCCTCGATGAGTGTGTCGAGGAGGATCTCGACCTTCGAGGGCCACCAGCGGTAGATCGTCTGCTTGGCGACGCCGGCGCGGCGCGCGATCGCCTCGACGGTCAGCGCGCCGAAGCCGTGTTCGACGAGCAGATCGTCCGCGGCATGGAGCACGGCAAGGCGCGCGACCTCGTCGCGCCGGTTGCCGGAGTGCGTCCTGCGGGGCTGGGGGCCGGCGGCGGGCATGCGGGACACGATACCCGTCCGGCGGCGGCAAAAATCTTGCCTAGACGCAACGTCGCGTCTATGTTGGAATTCGCTCACCGAGAAGGAGTCGATATGTCCGTCACGTCCAACCGCCAAGCTCTCGTCGTCGGAGCCTCCCGAGGGTTGGGACTCGTCCTCGCCAACGAGCTCGCTCGACGCGACTGGCGGGTCACCGCCACCGCGCGCCGCAGCGGCGGGGAACTGCAAGCGAACGCCGATGCCTCGAACGGACTTCTCGAGGTCGAATCACTGGAGATGACCAGCTCCGAGGAGTTGGCCGCGCTGCGCGAGCGCCTGGCCGGCCGGCGACTCGATCTGCTCTTCGTCAACGCCGCGATCGACCGAGGCAACCTGCCGATCGGCGAGGTCCCGACCGACATGTTCACCGAGGTGATGGTCACCAACGCGTTGAGCCCGCTGCGCACCCTGGAGGCCCTCCGCGACCTCGTGGTGCCCGGCGGCACCGTCGCGGTCATGTCCTCCGAGCAGGGCAGCATCACGCGGAACACCGAGGACGGCTACGACCTGTACAAGGCCGGCAAGGCCGCGCTCAACCAGCTCATGCGCAGCTACGCCACCCGCTATGCCGACGACGGCCGGACCAAACTGCTCATCGACCCCGGCCACAACCGGACCCGGCTCGGCGGACCCGACGCGCCCCTCGCCGCCGAGGAGAGCATCCCGGCCGTCGTCGATGTGCTGGAGGCGCAAATCGGCGCCCCCGGCCTGCGGTTCCTGGATCGGCACGGCGAGACCGTGCCGTGGTAGAGCGCCAGGGCACGGTCCACAGTCGGCGAAACGGCGGCAGGCTCATCCGGATCACGCGGGTCACGCGGATCACGCGGATCACGCGGATCACGCGTTGATCCGTTGAGCCTGCCGTCGTCACCCGGTGATCTTGCGGCGGCGGTGGTAGGCGATGGTGGCGATGGCCAACAGCGGACCCCACAGGAGAAGAGGGGCGTAGGCGGCGGTCATCAACCAGTAGTAGCCGCCGTCGGGGGAGTCGGGGTGGCCCATGTTGTCGGGGTCGTTCCAACCGATGGCGCCGAAGACGGTGATCAGGGTGACCAGGACGGCGCCTGTCGCGGCGGGGATCACCGCGGCCGGGCGCGGAATACGGCGGCCGCCCAGCCACGGGACCCAGCGCGGCATCACCTCGCCCCAGCGCTGGACCAGGCCGAGGGCGAGCAGACCTACGAGTTCGGCGAAGATGCTCAGGCCGATCAAGTAGAACGAGTACTTGCCGGGGTAGTTGGACTGGTGGAGCGGATCGCCCGCGGCGAACCCGCTCGGCATGCCGAAGGCGATCGCGGTGCGCCACAGGCCGGTCGGCAGGAGAGTGAGCGCGGCTCCCTTCGCGGCCCAACGGGCCCGGCGGGAGACGACCGGGCGGGCGGGCGACTCAAGGGCGACGCCGCCGGCGGGCGACTCGGTGGGTCGGGCGATCGTGGCGGCGGTCATGTCTGCGTCCTTTTCGGGAGTCGTTCCTGCGGTGCCTCAACCTTCGTCGGTGGGTGGGGTGTTGGACATCCGCCGATCGGGAGACCGCGTGGGACGACATGCGGGGTGTCTGACCCGATCGGCAGAGGCCGGCGAAGGACTTCGACCACCTACTGCGCTGGAACGTCAGGGACCGCTCTCGACCTCCTCCTCGTACTCCTCTGCGATGTCGGCTATGCGCGCGGGTGTCTCCGGCGGCCGGTCACCGCCACCTTGGTGGCAAAGCCGTACAAGCGCGCGACGGCCCGGACACCCTCGGGAAGCTCGGCGTCCCAGCTTCCTTCGTGCTCCTTCGTCAGTCGGCCGATCTCTGTTCGCAGTGCCTCGCGTCGGTCCTTCCGCACCTCGCGTGTCAGGCGCAGTTCCAACGCGATCAGGCTGCCCCGGGCGTC
The DNA here is from genome assembly GCF_055558835.1 of Embleya sp. NPDC025285. Classification (NCBI taxonomy): domain Bacteria; kingdom Bacillati; phylum Actinomycetota; class Actinomycetes; order Kitasatosporales; family Streptomycetaceae; genus Embleya; species Embleya sp. NPDC025285. The sequence continues at coordinate 44,543 of NZ_JBVHLU010000085.1, read as the reverse complement.
GCCCCGCTCCAACAGCACATCGCTGTAGGCACGCCAGGCGGCGAGGGTCGTCCGAGTCTGCACGCAGTAGTTGTTCCAACGGCGTTGTTCTCAACCGAAACTACCTATGGGTGGCTGCCGACAATCGACGACCACGCGTGCCTGGTGCCCACCCCGGGCCTGGCCGGGCCTGGGCCCGGGCCGGGCCCTCGTCCTCGCCCGGGTTCGGTCATCGAGCCAGTGAGGGGTTCGGGGAGATTCGTTCGGGGGTGGGTGTGCGTCCTCCCGGTGGGCGGGGGCGTCGTGTGCGGCGGGGCCGGCGGCGGCCCATGCGCATCGGGGAATCCTGGTTTCTGATGCGCTCCAGCCGTGCCGTCTCGTCGCGGTCGCCTCCGGAGCCGTAGGGGCCGGTGAGCGGGACGGGATGGCGGAGCGGGTCGGACAGCGCGACGAGGAAGGGCAACTCTTCGTCCCGGCTGTCGGGTTGCTCGAACTCCATGTTCCAGCCCTTCACCACCAGGACCGGCCCGGACTGCTCGCATCGGGTGTAGTCGATCAGGCCGGAAAGGTCCTCGATGGTGGGCACGCCCTTTGCCTCCGACGGCAGACGCCCTCGCCGGTACGCCTGCCGCTCCTGTGCGGACGCGCCTTCGTATGCCGGCACCTTCACGCTCCAATAGGCGTGAATCGCCTGCCACAACACCGATTCGGGTGCGGTGACGAGGCCGTCGGTCCAGTGCCGGCCGCTGCCCACCTCGAAGCTCAGGAAGCCGCCCTCCCAGCTGTTCGGCTTGATCTCGGCGATGCCACGGGCGCCGGAGTCGTCGAAGCCGAGCAGGTGGTGCGGGACGTCGATGTAGAGGGCGAGTCCCTTGTCGAGCATCGTCCGCTCGAACCGCCGCCGACCGGAGGTGACGTATTCCTTGTGCCGATCGGCCAGTTCCGGGCAGCCGGCCACCGCCTGTTCGTAGCCGGTGACCCTATCCGAACGCCCGGTCCACTCGCCGTACAACTGAATGATCACGCGTGACTCCCCACCTCAGCGCGATAACCGACGGAAGTCACCCAATCACTATCCGCGAACACCTCGCAGGTAGGTTTTGCGCCAAGCTCCGGGCTTCCCCAGGTGATCCGGCCGCACGTGGCCGGTTGTCGATCCCTCCGGTCGACTCCTCTCGTGGATCCTTCTCGTCGATCCCTCTGCTCGATCTGTCGGAGTCGGGCCCGGGGCTTGGTTGTTCGCCGGGTGAGCCCGCATGCGGTGCGTCTATTCGATTCCTTGGTCCCGCCGTCCGCATTCGGATTCCTGGAGGCGCTCGATCAGCGGTTCGGTGGAGGAGTCTTCGGGCACGGTGGTGGTGGAGTCGCGGGTGACCGGGCTCGTTCGGGGCCAGGCGTCGAGGGCGTAGAGGATGTCGAAGTCCTCCAGGTCCATCCAGCCGATGGCGTGGTCGGGGTCGTGTTCGGCGTCGCCGATCCGGACGGCCGCCGTGCCCTCATGGGGATGGATGCCGCCGGCGCGGCGGACGGCGAGGATACGGACCCGGCCCGGGGAGAAGTCGGAGGTGGGAGCGAACTCCTCGCGTAGGCGCCAGGTTTGCCCGGGTTCGACGATCAGCCACGGCGAGCGGTCGGCGAGGCGCTCGCACGCCGCGCGGGTGGCGGCCTCGCGGCTGAGGAGGTCCTCGGTCATGAAGGTGTCGATCCATGCGTTGACGAGGGCGCCTGCGGCCTGGGCACCGAGGACCTGGTCGACGGGCTTGTCGTTGGGGTTCATTGGATCTCCTGGTGGGATGCCTTCGGTGAGGGTGTCGTGGGACGGCTGGTGAGCGGTCGGCGGCGGATGCCGTGAACGCGGCCGGGCGTCGGCGTTGGACCTTCCGCCGCCGGTGCCCGGTCCGGGACAACACGGGGATGGGCGAGACCCATACCGGCGACGAGTGTGATCCTGTCGGCGCGCCGCGAACGAGGCGATCGTCGTCGGGCGTCGGTTGCGGCGTACTGCTGTCGGAGTGGTCGGCGCCGGTTGTTGTTTCGGCGCTTACTGAACTACTCGAATACCGGATCCGCCCGGTTGCCACCCCGCGTCGTTTTTCTTCACCGGGTGGCCGGCCGCGCGACCGCTCGACGGTCGGTGGCCGGGTCTCGGCCCCGGGAGCGAGTGCGCCCGCGTGCGCTGGGCCGCAGGTTGCGGGATCGCGACGACCTGCGCGGACGGGCCCGGCGGGCAAGCCGCGCCCGGGCGGACGCGTGTGCGGGTAGTGGCGGTCGTGACGCTTCTCACGTCGGGTGAACGCGCGTACAGTCCCGGCGTGTTGCGTCGGGGATGACCGCGCGGAGCTGCTCCGTGCGTGGGCCTCGGCCGTTCTCGACCGGTCGAGGACTCACTCTGCGTGCGAGGTGTGGCCGGTACGGCCGCCTATTCGAGCGGGCGGTGGATCGCCTCGCCGCGCACGATGTGGGTCCCGTCCCAAGCAGCCATGCAGAGAGCCTGGCAGCGGCCCGGCTTGATCGGCAGAGGCGCACCGGCGGCGCTCTCGAGGCGTGCGCATCAGTCGGGGAGCGCGGCGGGGGAGGCGTCGACGCCGGAAGGATCGCGGGGTTGCTTCGGCCACTTGCACCACGCGCACCCCGCGCCTCCCCCACCCGACGGTCAGGTCGCGGTGGGCAGGTATCGCGCTACCGCGAGGTTGGCGATCGTGCGGAGCTTCGAGAAGTAGGAGGCGCAGTATTCCTCGTTGAGCAGGGGCACGATCTTGTCGAGGTCGGCGATGCACGCCCAGAGGACAGCGATGCCATCGCCGTCGAGTCCGCCGCTCAACTCTCTCGACACGAGACCGGCGACGTCGGCGTCCAGGAGGATCAACTCCACACCCGCGATGTCCACGCCGCGGAAGCTCGCGGGGAACGACGCTCGCCGATGCTCGGCCCAGAGCCGCCCGAGCAGCCCATCGCGACGGGCCTCACCGCCCTCATCGGCGGATTCGGTTTTTGGGGGGCGAACCGGTGGTCTGGTGCTGTGCGTTGTGGGTGGGCGGCACGGTTTCGACGAGTTCGGCTCTCGTGTTCGGCCCGGTTTGCCGCTTCGGGGCGTGTGTCCGCCTCGTCGCGTGTGGGGCAACACGACGGGGCCCCCGCGGAGAACCCGCAGAGGCCCCGGGTATCGGACGCGGAGGAGGCGGCCGAACCGGAATCACTGAACGAGGCGTCAGACGCCCACACGCTCGAGGAGCGAGCGGTGGCCGTTGTCGTGCTGGTAGCCACCACCGTGGGGGTGGCCCTGCGGACGGTGGCCCTCGTGCTCGTGGTCGCCGTCGTAGTAGACCTCGTTCTCGACCTCGGCGACGATGCATTCGTTGCCGAACGCCGGGTTGAGCGCAGCGGCCCCGTTGGCGGTGTCGCCGCATCCCATTGCCGGGGTATGGAACGGGGACTGGCCGATGTTCCCGGAAAAGACACCCGAGGAGTGCACCGCGGCGGCGTCGGCCTCGGAGCTCGCACTCGCGGCACCCGTGCCTCCCATCACGAGGGCGGCGGTACCGGCAGCCAGGACACCGGCCTTCTTGAACGAGTTCACGACAATCTCCCCTGTAGCGTATCCGCGCCGCCCGATGACGACGCGCACTCCTCTCAACGAGGCTGTTCGTCTCGGGAAACCACTAACGCAACGGTTCACCCGATTGACACACGATCGCCTCGCTGCACCGAGTCGGCGATCCACGGAGGCGGAGGCGGAGTCCAGACGCGGCGGTGCCGCGTCCCCTCCCGCGTACGGGAGAGCCGGGCGGAGCGGCGGGGTTCGGGTCGTGGGAGTGGTCGAGCGATGGACGAAGGAGGGACCGCCGTCTTCGCGAAGGACTGGAGGAACCGACTCACCCTCGACCTCGCCGACCTCACTCCTGGGTGACCCGCGCATGTCGGTATCGACCCGCCTCGATTCCGCCGCCGAGCCGGCGCCGCGTGGGCGCCGGGCGTGAGGGGATTCGGCTACCCGGCCCGCTTGGCGGCGTCGATGGCCGCCGCCACGTCGTTGACGGTGACCAGGCGCTCCCTCGCGGTCAAGGTGATGCCGTGTTCGCGTTCCAGGTTGAGAAGCAGTTCCGCCTTTTGGATCGAGTCGAATCCCAGGTCGCTCTCCAGGTTCGTCGTCCCGGTGATGTCGTCCACGTTCACCCAGGCCAGGTTGCATGCGGCGGCGATGACGGCTTTCTCGGTCGTGCTCAACTCGTACTCCCAGGATCGCGGCCGGCCGTCCCGCCCGGCCTCCGAAGCCGCGCCGGCGACCGGTACGGCCACGCACGGCTCACGTAGGCCAGGGTCTCACGATCCCCCCGACGTCAACCAATGGTTGTCCGCTCCGCTCCGCTGTGGTGTGGGGAGGCGGTGCGCGCAGGCCGCTCGGACGCGATTGCGTCAGGCCGGGTATCGACCGTTTGGCGAGGGATGGATGGTCCGTGGGCCGGCGGCGGTGGTTTCCGCGTGACGCGGTCGAGGGCGGGATCGGGGTCGGGGTCGGGTGTGGTGAGTCCGTGATCAATCGCCGGCGGTGCGTGGTGCGGTCTTCGTGTGATGGTCCAGGAGCCGGGTCAGCAGACCGGTCAGTGTGCGGCGTTCGGCCTGAGTCAGGGGCGCGAGCAGGTCGTCCTGGGCCCGGCTGATGATCGCGTCGAGGCGGCGCAGGTGGTCGCGGCCTTCGGGGGTCACGGTGATGACGTTGCGACGGCGGTCGTCCGGGTCGGGCGTGCGGTCCACGAAGCCGCGTTCGGCGAGGTCGTTGATGACGGCGACCATGTCGCTGCGGTACACGCCGGTGCGACGGCTCAGCGCCGACTGACTTGCGGGGCCGCTCCGAGTGAGCGCGACCAAGACCACGAAATGCCACTTGCGGGCACCTTCGGTGGCGAGGCCGTCGGTCACCAGACGATCGGCGTGCATCGCGTTCCGGGTCAGCAGCCTGCTCGGCAAGCCGCGTACCCGGGCGGGCATTTCCCCCACGTCCGGGCCGTCGCCGCAAGTCCCAGGGGTGCTGGTGTTCGCGGCGGTGTCGTTGGCCGCTCGGCTGCTCATGGCATCGATATTACCCCGTTGCATTAGTGAGACTAACGATATATGGTCCAGGAGATCAAACGTTAGAAACACGAACGTTCATTGCCCGAACGAATGATCCGGGATGTTGCCACATCCGATCCCGATCCCGATTTCGATCCCCACGCGGGTCAGGGTCAGGGTCAGGGTCAGGAGCCGGGTCCGGACAGCCGGGCACCACGAGAGGAAACACTCACCATGCGTACCGTCGACGTCCTCGACTCCCACATCGCCTACACGGAGACCGGCGACGGGCTGCCCGTGGTGTTCCTGCACGGCAACCCGACCTCGTCGCACCTGTGGCGCAACGTCACCCCGCACGTCGCCGGCGGAGCCCGCGCCTTGGCCCCGGACCTGATCGGCATGGGCGCCTCGGGCAAGCCCGACATCGACTACGACTTCGCCGACCAGGCCCGCTACCTCGATGCCTGGTTCGATGCCCTGGACCTGGGCGAGGTTGTCCTGGTCGGCCACGACTGGGGCGGCGCGCTCGCCCTGGACCGGGCGGCCCGACACCCCACGCGGGTGCGCGGAGTGGCCATGCTGGAGACGATGCTCAAGCCGCTGACCGCCGAGGAACTCCCGCCGCCCGCGCGTTCCCGCTTCGAGGCGTTCCGTACGCCCGGAGTCGGCGAGGAACTGGTGCTCGAACAGAACGTCTTCATCGAGACCGCGTTCAAGGGCGGCGTGCTGAATCCGCTGAGCGAGACGGACGTGCAGCCCTACCGCGACCCGTACCCTACGCCGGAGAGCCGGCGTCCACTGCTGGCCTGGCCGCGGATGATGCCCATCGACGGAGAGCCGGCCGACGTCGTCGCCCGCATCACCGACTACGACGCCTGGCTCGGGGCCAGTACGGACGTTCCCAAGCTGCTCCTGACCTTCGACTCCTCGCCGACGCTGCTCATCGGTGACGAGATGATCGCCTGGAGCCGCGAGCACATCGCCGCCCTGGACATCGAGCACTGCGGCCCGGCCGGACACCACGCCCCCGAGGACCGGCCCGACGCCATCGGCACGGCGATCGCCCGGTGGCTGGACGCACACGGGCTCACCTCGCACGGCTCCCGCTGACACCACCCGGATCGACGTTTTCGGGATCCATCGGGGGCGGTGGCGACGGTCGGGGCTCGGGGCCGGGAAAGCGGGACCCGGCGGTCCCGCCCGCGCGCGGCGGTCGTCTCAGCCCGCGGCCGCCGCTCGGAACGGGCGGAAGAACGCGCGCAGTTCCTTGAGGAAGGAACCGGACGGGTGACCGGAGCGTGCCCGACCGCTGACCGCACCCCGTCGGCGCCTGCCCCCGGGTGGGTTCAGCCGCCGTCCTCGGTCGGCGATTCCGTGCCGGCGCCGGCACGATTCGCGTCGGGAGGCGGTGGGAGTCGGTAGACGGACACGTGTGAGCTCGACTCGGCGGTGAATTCGGTTCCCTGCCAGTCGGCGTGCCTCGATTCGAGCTCGAAGCCGGCCAGTTGGGCCATGAGATCCAGTTCGGCCGGCCAGATGTAGCGGTGCGGGCTGCGAAACAGTCGGGCCCGGGTGCCGTCGTCGAATCGGAAGTGATGCGAGACGAGGTGCTGGCGCAGCACGTCGTAGGTGTCCAGGCCGACGTATCCGGTCTCGGAATGCCAGACCACGGCGTGCTGACCGGGCGGCAGTTTGCGCAGCTCGGGAACCCCCAGCTCGACGACGAACCTTCCGTCCGGTGTGAGGTGGCGAGCGGCGTTGCGGAAGCACGCGACCTGTTCGGCCTGGGTGAGCAGGTTGGAGATGGTGTTGTAGACGAGATACACGAGTCGGAACGTGCCCGGGGCGCGGGTGTTCGCCATGTCGCCGACGACCACCGGAATCGTCGTCTCGTCCACCTTCGTACGCAGCCGGTCGATCATCGGCTGCGACAGCTCGATACCGGTGACCCGCACTCCTCGCCCCGCGAGCGGTACGGCAACGCGTCCGGTACCGATGGCGAACTCGAGCGCCCGTCCCCCGCCCGCCAATTCCGCGAGCCGGTCCAGAGCCGGCTGCAAAACCTCCGGCGCAAACATCCCGGTACCCGGCGTGTCGTACGTTCGGGCAGCCTCCACGCCCCAAATCTCATCCAGTCCCATGCCCCCCACGATTCCCGCGGCAAGCGCCGATGTCGACGCCTTTTCCGCCCGCGCGCAGCCGCCTCCACGGAATGGATCGTGAGCGGCACGGTCCGCGGCGCCGGAACGCGCGGTCGACTCGACCTCGGATCGCGCCGCGACACGAACGCGACGAACACACCGCTTGTCGAGCCCGGCTCGGACGCCTGGGCCCTGCGCCGCCCGGGCGTGCCCGGCGTGCGCTACGCGTCCCGGTCGTCGGTGGGTGGGGTGGGGCGTTGAGGGCCTCGGTAGGGGAGGGTTTGGCTGTAGACGATGTTGGTGGTGGTGCTGCCGAAGTGCGCGAGTCGGTCGATGGTGCTTTCCAGGTGGGTCATCGAGGTGGCGGCGACCTTGAGGGTGTAGCAGTCCTCTCCCGTGGTGCGCAGGCACTCCAGGATCTCCGGGCGCTCTTCGAGGAGTCGGTGCAGGGGCGCGTGCCTGCTGCCGGGGTACTTGAGGCGCACCACGGCCAGTACGGCGAAGCCCGCCTTCGAGAGGTCGACCTCGGCTCGGTATCCGGTGATGACGCCGATGGTCTCCAGGCGTCTGACCCGCTCGGTCGTCGCGGAGGCGCTGAGGCTGACGCGTCGTCCCAGTTCGGTCAGCGCGATGCGCCCGTCTTGTTGCAGCTCCGCCAGGATGGCCCAATCGGTGTCGTCGAGATCCTCGGTCATCCGGCCAGAATACCGGCAGATCCACGGTGAACGCGGGCGAAGGCAGTGAATGATGTCTTCAGCTATGTGGTTGTCGCCGGATAGCCTCGGGGCATGCAACTCGGCGTCAATGTTCCCAATTTCGGCCCCGGCACGGATCCGGGCGTTCTGCGCGACTGGGCGCAGACCGTGGAGGGGCTCGGATTCGATCTGCTGATGGTCTCCGACCACGTCGCGGTCACGCCCGATGTCGCGGAGCAGTACCCCGCCCCGTTCTACGAACCCTTCACCACGCTCGCCTGGCTGGCCGGTGTCACCCGGCGGGTGCGTCTGGGGACCACGGTGCTCATCGTCCCCTATCGGCATCCCCTACTCGTGGCCCGGATGGCCGCCAACCTCCATCAGCTCAGCGGGCGGCGCCTGGTCCTGGGTGTGGGCGTCGGCTGGGCGCGGCAGGAGTTCGAGGCGCTCGGCGTCCCGTTCCGGCAGCGCGGGAAGCTGACCGACGACCATCTCGCGGCCATCCGCACGGCCTGGGACGACGAGGGGGACTACGGCGTCGGCCGCATCCCGATCTGGGTCGGCGGCAACAGTGACGCGGGCATCGATCGGGCGGTGCGCCTCGGCGACGCGTGGCACCCCCTACGACGCACCCTGCCCTGGATGCGGGCGGCGACGGACCGGCTGCGGGCCGTCGCCGTCGAGCGGCAGCGCCCGGTGCCGGCGCTGGTTCCGCGCATCGCGCTGCGGGTCACCCGGGAACCACTGCCCGATGCCGAGCGCCTCGCCGGCGAGGGAAGCATCGACCAGATCGCCGCCGACCTGGATCACCTGCGGGCCCTGGGCGCCGACACCGTGGTCCTGGACCCGTTCAACGGCGACCCCGGCGAGACGGCGCACCCGCAGGCCGCATGGCGGATGCTCGCCACCGTGGCCGAGCGGGTGGGCCCGCTCACCCATCACCTTACGGAGACACCATGGCAGTGACCCCGGACGACCTCACCCACCTGCGCCGCTGCGTGGAACTCGCCGCCGAGGCGGTGGAGGCCGGCGACGAGCCGTTCGGGTCGGTCCTGGTGGCCGCCGACGGTAGCGTCCTGGCCGAGGACCGCAACCGCGAGCGAACCACCGGCGATGCCACCCGCCATCCGGAGTTCGAACTGGCCCGCTGGGCCGCCACGAACATGACGCCGCCGGAGCGGGCGGCGGCCACCGTCTTCACGTCCGGCGAACACTGCGCGATGTGCGCGGCGGCGCACGGCTGGGTGGGACTCGGTCGCATCGTCTATGTGAGCTCCGCCGAACAGACGAGCACCTGGCTTGCCGAACTCGGCGTTTCGGCGGCGCCCGTACGCAACCTCCCGATTCGGGAGGTCGTTCCCGCGCTCGTGGTGGAGGGCCCCGTTCCCGACTTGGCGGAGGAGGTACGCGCCCTGCACCGTCGGTTCCGCGAGGCACATCGCTGAAGCCGTTCCCCACGACGCTCTCGGCAGGGAGCACCGCGTCAGTGGCCCGGTGTGCCCGCGTCGTGGGCGGGTTGCCCCGCCGGCGCCGCGGAATCCGGTACGGCGCCGAAGTTGCGGCCGCGGTCCGCGTACGCGGTGATCGCCCGCCACAGGTCGCGGCGGTCGACGTCGGGCCAGCGGGTGTCGCTGAAGTGCAGTTCCGCGTAGGCGGCGTGCCAGGGCAGCAGGTTCGAGGTGCGCTGTTCGCCGCCCGTGCGCCACAGCAGGTCGACGTCCGGCAGGTCGGGCAGGGCCAGGTGGGCGGCGAACACGCGCTCGCAGATGTGCGCCGGGTCGATCCGGCCGGCGACGGCGGCTCGGGCCAACGAGGCGGCGGCCTGGGTGAGTTCGATCCGGCCGCCATAGTTCACGCACAGGGTCAGGGTCAGCCCGGTGCGATCCCGGGTGGCGTGTTCCAGGCGCACGAGCCGTTCCAGGACGTCCTGCGGCAGTCCTTCGGCGGAGCCGGCCCAGCGGAAGCGCACGTCGTGATCGAGCACGGCCGCGTCGACCATGTCCTCTCGCACGAGTGCGAGCAGGCCGTCGATCTCCTCGGGTCGCCGACGCCAGTTCTCCGTGGAGAAGGCGTAGAGCGTCAGGTGCCGCAGGCCGATCTCCAAGGCGCCGTGTACGACGTCGCGCATCGACTCGCCGCCCGCGCGATGGCCTTCGGTACGGGGCAGGCCCCGGTCGGTGGCCCAGCGGCCGTTGCCGTCCATCACGACGGCCACATGCCGGGGGAGCCGGCGCGGGGGACAGCTCGGCGGGCGCGCGCCCGAGGGATGCGGCCGGGGAGGCGTGGGGGTCTCGGTGCGGGGCGCCGGCAACAGGGCCGACAGGGCGGGCGGGCGAGGGGTCGCGGTGTCCCGTCGGGACCGCGCGGGACCGATCGGCGTGAGGAAGCGCCACGCCACGTGCGCCTTGAGCCGAGCGGGGAGCAGGATGCGCCGGCTCGCCAGCCGGGGCAACCGGGGCTTTCCGCGTAGTAGCTGTGCCCCGGCCCGCTCCACGCGTTCCAGCCGCAGCCGCCCGATGTCGGTCACCGCACGCGCCACCACGGCGAGTGCGGGGGGCAGTTCGCGGAACAGGTCGGGTTGGGCCAGCCAGAGGCGGGCCTGTGCCGCCAGGTGCGCGATCATCGCCTCGACGGGCGCGTCGTGCGTGCCGCCGGCCAGGTCCGCCGCCGTGAGGCCGTGGTCGGTGAGCACCTCCACGGGCACGGTGATCCGGCCCTGGGCGAGGTCCTCCGCGAGGTCCTCGAGATTGTCGATGATGCTCAGCGCGTCCACCCACTGCCGGGCGGCGTCCAGGTAGCGCAACCGCAGTGGCAGGTACAGGCCCGCAGCGGCCAGGAGCGCCGCGCCCTGGGCGAAGAAGGAGGTGTTGACCGCCTGGGAATAGGCGCTCCACGCCTTCCAGGTGGGATGGATACGGCCGGCGATGTCCGCTCGGGTGGCGGCGAACGCCGCCGAGAGGCCGTCGGTCGGCAGGTCCCAGGTCAGCATCGTGTGCACCAGGGCCCGGCGTACCGGATCCTCGCTGTCGCCGCGCCGCAGGTCCTCGTCGAACGCGGCGGTCCAGGCGTCGAACAGCGCCTCTCTGCCGGTGGGATCACCGGTGTCGGCGACGTCGTCGATCACCCGGCCGGCCGCGTAGATCGCCCACAGCGCCGGGCGTAACGCCGGCGGCATCAGCCGGGCGGTCGGGTACTCCGTGCCCCCCGCCCGGCGGATCGCCCTGCGGCATGCCTCGTAGCCTTCGACGAGACGCGGTTCGTCGATCGCTGCCGCGCGGTAGACGGAACGGGAACGGCGCATGGGGCTCCTCGGCCGGGCGGGACGGCGTGCGCGTCGCGGCGGGCACATCCCTACGGGACGGGCGGATCCGTACCAGGCGCGCCCCGGCGGGTCGAAACCGCGCGGATCTCGCACGATCGTGGCAACGCCCTTGTCACGACCCGGTGTTGGCGGATGATCCGGGCATAGGGGGAGACAACCGGTTTCCGGCCCGCCATGTCACGCGTATGGGCCGAAGATGCCTCGCAAGGGTGATCCGTCAGGGCCGAACGGGTGACGAGACGTCGGGGGTGCGGCATAGGCGGCGAGGATCCGGGCCGGCCGCGTGGATCGTGCGGGCCGCGCCCGTCGACGCGCTCCGTGCCCCGACCCCGCGTGTCGATCACCGGCGGGGTCGGGGCGGTGTCAGCCCAGTCGTACGCGCAGTTCGCGCAGCGCGCGTACGGAGAGGTTGTCGTGCCACCGGATGTCATCGTCGGCGAGTGACATCACCGGTGCTCGGCGCAGGAGTTCGCCGAAGGCGATGTGTGCCTCCATGCGGGCGAGCGCGGCGCCGGGGCAGGCGTGGACTCCCGGCCCGAAGGCCTGGTGCCGGCGCCCTTCGCGGGCGATGTCGAAGCGATCCGGGTCGACGAAGACGCTCGGATCGCGGTTCGCGGCGCCGAGCATGAAGAACACCAGGTCGCCCGCGCGGATCTCCCGACCGCCCAGCACCAGGTCCCGGCGTGCCATCCGGGACAGCCGTTGCACGGGGCTCTCCAGGCGCAACATCTCCTCGATCGCCGAGGGCAGCAGGTCGGGACTCTCGCGCAGGCGCGCGAGTTGCCCGGGATGGCGCAGCAGCAGCAACAGGCCGTTGCCGAGCAGGTTGGTGGTCGTCTCGAAACCCGCGAAGATCATCATCAGGCAGGTGGAGACCACCTGTTCGTCCGACGAGGAACCGTTCCGGAGCAGCACGCTGATCAGGTCGTGGCCCGGCGCGCGGCGGCGTTGGGCGACCAACTCGCCGAGGTGGGCCGAGGCTTCGCGGACACTGTCGAACGCCTCGGCGGCGGTGGACAGGTAGGTCGCGGGCGGGGCGCCGAAGAAGTCGACGATGCCGATGGCGCAGCGTTTGAGCAACTCGTGGGATTCGCGTGGTGCGCCGATGATCTCCGAGACGACGTAGAGCGGCAGCGGCACGGCCAGGTCCGCGACCGCGTCCAACTCACCGCGTGCCAGGGCACGGTCGAGGATCTCGGTGACCGTGCGCCGGACCAGGGGCTGGAAGGACCGGATGACGCGTTGGTTCATCGAACGTGTCACCGGAGCGCGCAGCGGCCGGTGTTCGGGCGGATCGGCCATCAGCGGCCAGCGCGAGAGCACTTCGGCCAACGGACGAAACCGATCGCGGTGGGCGGGCGGGAACTGTCGCAGGCGTGGGGTGATCCGGTCCGCGGAGATGTCGGGATGGGCGGTTCCGCGGACCACGTCGTCGTACCGGGTGATCAGCCAGGCATTCCACCGGGGGTCGTAATGCACGGGATCGTGCTCGCGCAGGGCCCGCAGTGCCGGGTAGGGATCGTTCCGAAAGGACGCGGAGACGAGGTCGATGTGTGCGGTGCTCGTGTCGGGACGTATCGTCACCGACCCGCCTCCCGCCCGATCGGAGCATGGTCGCGTCGTGGTGAAGGCACGTTTCCGCTCGACGCGGGGCGTAAGGGTAAGTGCGGGTGTGGGCGAGAGAGGCGACTAAGTGTAATCATGTGATTACTATAGCCATATCGCTGGAGCCCCTTCGCCCCCTCAGACCTCACGAACCACCGACGGCAACCGCCGAATTCCGGTGCGGGCGGGAGTGAATCCGTCGGGTGACGGCGCGGAAGTCGCGGGCCACGTGACCGGTGAAGCGACGGCGGGTCGTGCCGAGCGACGCGAGTGCCTTGCCGTGGTCGTAGACGACCACGGCGGTCGCGCCCGCGGTGATCATCCACCAACCGGCGACCGCGATCGCTCGGGTCGGCGGTGCCAGGTCCGCCAACGACGTGCGCAGGACGTCGCAGTGGAAGGGGACGTGACGTTCCTCGTCGGCGAGGATGCGGGCGGCGACCTCGGCGGCGAGCGGGTCGCCGACGCCGTCGTGGAGCGCGCGGTAGTACGGGAGCGCGATCACCTCGGCGACCATGAGGACCATCAACTCCAGGCGCAGGCCGAGCGAACGCCGCAGCCGGCGAAAGACCGCGTCGGACCAGTGGCCCGGGATCGTGTCCGCGCCGGCCGCGGCGAGCAGGTGCGCCAGGAGTCGGGCGTGGTTCTGCTCCTCGGCCACGAACAGCCGGATCGTCGCGGTGTAGACGTCGTCGCCGTCGGCGGCTGCCTTGGCGATCAGGACGCGGCCGTCGCTTCCCTCGCCGACCTGGAAGCGCTGGATGCTGCGGACCACGGCCGGGTGCAGCCGTGCGCCGGCCGCCCACGCCGGGTCGCCGTCGTCCGCGCGTCGTTGCGCCGCCGCCCGGAAGTCGCTCAGCCAACGGTCGTGGTCCGCGCTCGAAGAATCCTGGATCTGCGACATGGACGCTCTCCTTCCGTACGCCGTGGCGCACGCGAACGCGGCCGGATACCGCGTTCTGCGAAGGACGCGCGCGAGCGTCCGACGGTTGTCGAGCCGGGGCGGCTCCGGGGCGGCGCGGGCTCGGCGCGGCCGGGCTTCGGCGCCGGTGCTTGCTCAGCCGTCGGTGAACGCCGCGTAGGGTTTGGGTGGTTCGTCCTTCGGTGTCGCCGGCACAACGTACGGAGCGACGGTGGCGAGGGTGTGGCACGTTCCGCGGTATTCGTGCACCGGCCGTGAGTCGGCCACGACGCCCGCACCCGCGCGCAACCAGGTGCGGCCGTTCCGCGTGTAGACCATGCGCAGCGCGAGCGCGGCGTCCAACTCCCCGGCGTGCGTGCCCCGTACGACCGCGCCCGCGTACAGGCCGCGAGGCGCCTCCTCGAACTCGGCGATCATCGAGCACGCGGCCGTCTTCGGCACGCCGGACACGGTCACCGCGGGGAACAGCGCGAACAGCGCGTCCCACGGCCCGTGTCGCGCGTCGAGGCGCCCGAACACCCGGGAGCCGATGTGTTGGACGCTGCCGCGTTCCCTGGCGGTCATGAACTCGTCGACGCCGACACCGTCCGGGTCGCACAGCGGGGCCAGTTCGTCTTGCGCCAGGCGTACCGAGATCGCGTGGTCGTACACCTCCTTGGCGTCCTGGATCAGCGCGGCCCGCCGCCGTGCGTCGAACACCGGGTCGCCGTCGCGCGGACAGGTGCCGGTGAGCGGTCGGGTGGCGATCCGCAGGTCGGCGTCGACCTCCAAGAGGGTCTCCGGACTGAACCCGGCGGCCCGGAGCCCGGGCAGGTCGAGCAGGAACGACCGCGCGGGTGTGTTCGCGCGAAGCCCGCGCAGATAGGTAGCGGGGAAGTCCACCGGGTAGGGGACCTCGACACGGCGGGACAGGAGCACCTTGTCGAGTTCGCCCGCCCGGATGCGGTCGATCGCGGCTGCCACGGTGGTGGCGAACAACGCGAATTCGTCGGTCTCGACCTCCACAGGCCGCGTCGTCGTGGTGCTCGACCGGTCCGCGGCCGTCGCGGCGAGCAACACCCGGTCGAGGTCCTCGTCCGCCAGGGCGCGCACGGTCAGCGACGTCTCGTCGACCTCGACCTCGACGCGGGGAACGGTCAGTCGGCCCAGCTCCGGGCCCTGGTCGGAGGGCGGCAACTTCGCTGATACGCAGCCCAGTTCGTAGTCCAAGCGGCCGTAGACCCGCCAGTCCCGGATCGGTGCGTCGGCCAGGAGGGTCTCGATCGCCCGCGCAGGCGAGCCCGCCCACGGCACGCTCGTACGACCCTCGCCCACCCCGACCACCGTGTCGTGGTGGATGGTGAGCACCACGGCCGCGCCGCCGGCGAACCACCAGCGCGCTTCGCTTGCGTAGACGAGCGATTCGTCGAAGAGTCCGGACTCGGCCAACCGCACCGCGACGGCCGGCGGATCGTACCTCCCTTCTCGACGAACGTGCAGGTAGCGGCGGGTGGGCGCGGTCGTGGGGGAGTCGATGGTCACTGGTTGCACCGTCCTCGGAAGCTGCGCATGGGTGGGGCAGGGGGGCCGGAGCGGCAGGCGCGGATCCGGCGACGGACGTCGGATCCGGGTGGGCCGACGACGTCCCGGAGTCGTGCGAGCCCGGCCGCGCGGATCGAACCTTCTTTTCCCGCAGGGGGTTTGGCTTCGATCATGGGCACGGTCGCGCGAGCGCCCCCTCGTCGGCGAAGCGCGCTCGATGCGCCTTCGACGACCCCTGTATGGCGATCATTTAGGTTAGCCTTACCTAACTTGAACGTGCCAGGCCGGGTTTGGGTTCCCGCCCCGGGAACGAACTCGACTCGCGGGAACCGAGGAGGGGTCGTTGACGAACGCCCGCGCGCGCATGCGGCCGCGATCGCGACTCGGATCAGGTCGTCGTACGCGCTGTTCGGGCACAGCGTGGGTGCGGCCGTCGCGTACGAGGTCGCGCTGCGGCTACAGGCGCACGGACCCGGTGCGACCCACCTGTTCGTGTCCGGGCGGCACGCGCTGCCCATGTCCGCGACGACGACGTGTACCTGTGTGACGACGACGGGCTGCCGGCCGAACTCGGCCGACTGGGCGGCACCGGAACGGCGTTGCTCGCCGACCCCGCGTTGCGCGAGATCGTGCTGCCCATCCTGCGCAACGACTATCGGCTCGCCGAGCGCTATCGCCCGACGCAAGGCATCCGGCTGCGCTGCCCGGTCACCGCGATGATCGGCAATGTCGACCCGGAGGTGACCGGGACCGAGGCCCGACGCCGGGAGGAGGTCACCGGCGCGCCGTTCGACCTGCGGGTGCTGCCGGGCGACCACTTCTACCTGACACCGCGACGCGGTGGTCGCCGAAGTGGTCCGCCGACTCGTCCCGGCCCCGGCCGCACGGACGCTCGGGCCGTCCACCTCCTGACCGCCGACGGGGCCGCCGGCGACCCGAAGTTCGCCGGCCTCGGCCTCGACGCCGCCTACGTCACCGGCCGGTCCGGCTCGCGCGGCGTCTTCCATCACGCGCCCGCGACCGATCCCGCCGTTCTGGCGTTCGAGGAACGTGCCGAGGAGACCGGAACGTGGCCCGAGATGTTCAGCGGACCTGCCCAGGTCGTGGACGCCGCCTCGACGCGCGTCGCGATCCCGGTACCGACCGTCAACGGCGCCCGCGAGCCGTTCTCCTGTGGCCCGGGCGCCGCGGAATGTTCTTCGGGTCCGGCGCCGGCCGCGGTCGTACGGCCGTACCACGCGCCCGCCGCGACGGTGCGCGCGGCGGTGGTCCACGAGGCCGGCCACGCGGCACTTCCGGAACACGCGGCTCCGGCGGTCCGCCTTGCCGTGACCGACTTTTTCGACGATTACGTGGGGACCTGCCGACGCGTACGGGCGTGTCCTGATCGGTCGGCGAGTGCGGCGGCACGGCACCCCTGCCGATGTCGCACTCGCCGATTCGACGGCAACGCGCCCGCCACGCGGTCGACATCGGCCCGGGTGCCGGGGCCGGGGTGGGTGCGCCGCCGCCGCGATCGCCCGGGACCGGCTCGGCTACTCCGCAGCGGTACGGCTGCCGCCCGCCTGGTCGCTGTCCTTGAGCGTGCCCCAGCCGTGCCAGCGGTCGATCTCGACCCAGGCACTGACGCGGCCCCGGTCGCGCTGCGGGTAGTCCTGGCCGCCGTAGTGACGCGACAGGCGGTCGATGTCGATCAGGTCCTTGTCGTCGCGGATCTCGGTGACCCGGCCGATCAGGCTGAGATGCGTGTACCAGTTCCCGGTGTCGAGCACGGTCAGCGAGACGCGCGGATCGTTGCGGATGTGCTCGAGCCGTTTGCGTCCCTCGTCCATGTTGACGAGCACCCTGCCCTCGTCCCACAGGTACCAGGTCGCCGTGGAGACGGGTTGGCCGTCGGCCCGGAGCGTTGTCACGACCGCGGGATTGGGCTGCCGCAGCATCTCGATCGCCTGCTCGGGCAGTGGCGGCTTCGACATGGGTCCTCCTCGTCGGTGTCCGGCCGCGGTGGATTCCCCCGCGACGATGTCGCCGCACCCGACCGCACCGAAACCCTACTCCCGGATCCCTCGGATTCCGTCGACGCGCCGCCGCTACCGGTCCGTTCGGATCCAGTCCCGGTAGTGCGTCGGTGCCAGGTGCGCGTCCGGCCCCGCGGTGAGCACGTCGCCGGGGACGGCCGCGAACATGCCGGCCGTGTCGTCGACGACCACGGTGCGGGCGTCGGCGCGCGCGGCCAGGGTGATCCTGCCGAGTTCGTCGAGGGTGAAGACGTCTGGGCCGGCGACGTTGCGGATGCCCTGGAGCGGGGTGCCGACACCGACCTCGACGACCGCGTCGACGACGTCCGCGGCGGCGATCGGCTGGACCCGGGTGGCGGGCAGACGGACGGTGTCGTCGTCGGAGGTCCAGGACAGCACGGCATCCATGAACTCGAAGAACTGGGTGGCGCGCACGATGGAGTACGGCGTGGGCCCCTGGCGGAGCAGGTCCTCCTGGAGGGCCTTGGCGCGGTAGTAGTCCAACCGGGGCACCCGGTCCACGCCGACGATCGACAGGATCACCTGGTGTCCGACCCCGGCTTCCGCTCCCGCGTCGAGCAGGTTGCCCATGGAGGTGCGGAAGAAGTCCGGGGACTTCTCGTCGAAGGTCGGCGAGTTCGCCAGGTTGACCACCACCTCGGCGCCCTCCAGCGCCTCCCGCAGGCCCTTCCCGGTGATCAGGTCGACACCGGTGGACAACGCCGCCGGGAGGGCTTCGTGGCCGCTCGCGGTCAGTTTCCGGACCACCTGCGAGCCGATCAGCCCGGTTCCGCCGACGACCGTGATCTTCATGGCTGTCCTGCCTCTCGTCGAGTGCGCGAGATCGCGCGGGAACGCATCCAAACTCGGATACATCTTGTCCGTGATAATACTCGGATAGAGTTCATCCGAGTCAACAACCGGAGGGACGGTCGAGCGGATGAAGCTGTCGGGCGGAGTGGAGTCGGCGCTGCACTGTTGTGTGGTGCTGACCACGGCGACGGAGCCGGTACCCGCTGCGCGGCTCGCGGAACTCCACGGCGTCTCCGGCAGCTATCTGGCCAAACAACTCCAGGCGCTCTCCCGCGCGGATCTGGTGGGCTCGATCCAGGGCAAGTCGGGCGGGTACGTGCTGACCAGGGCGGCCGAACGGATCACCGTCCTGGACGTCGTGACGGCTGTGGACGGCGCGGAACCCGCGTTCGTGTGCACCGAGATCCGCCAGAGGGGTCCGCTGGCGGCGGCGCCGGAGGCGTGCATCCGACCCTGCGCGATCTCCCGTGCGATGGCCGCCGCCGACGCCGCGTGGCGCGCGGCGCTGCACGCGATCACCATCGCTGATCTGGCCAGGAGCGTCGACGAGGACTACGGCCCCGCCGCGCTCGCCGGCATCCGCACCTGGCTGAACGGACCGAGCGCCGGCGAGGGTGCGCCTGCCGCCGACTGAGCGCCCATGCCGCCGTTCGAGCGCACGCCACCGACCGGCGCGCGCCACGGCCTAAGAAACGCGGATGCGATGGCAAGAGCCCGCTCGACCCGGCCATCCGCGAGGAGGAATGGCTCCGGGAGGAGCATTTGCGCTTCGCGTGACGCGTCGCCGGGCATGCTTGCGGGGACGAAGGTGTGCCGATTGCGGGGAGGCGGGGATGATGGGCCGACTTGGGGTGCCGACGCGGACCACACCCTTCGGGTTGTCGGGGGCGGACATCCGCTTCGGCCCATTCGGGCCGCTGTCGCCTTCGGCGACGGTGGGTTGACGGCCGCCCGCATTCCCGACTCCCCGACCCTCCCGACTCCCCGACCCTCCCGACCTCTCGACCTCCCGATCGGGACCTCGGGCGGGGCTCAGCCGAGCGTGGGCAACTCGTCGAGGGGGAGTTGACCGGTCTGCACCCCGCCGATCGGCAGGCCGCCCGTCGTCACCGCGTCCGCGAACATGCCGGCCGCCGCTCCGGGAACCTCCCCCGCGGTGGTCGGGGGTTGCGGAGCGGGATCGGCGTGGGCGCTGCCCGCCGTCGCGGCCGTACCGACCGCCGCCAATGCCGTCAGCACGGCGATCCCGCCGAGCCGTCCTCGAAGAGTCATGTGCAAGTCCCTTCCGTACCACGGGTCATGGGTCGCGGGTCACGGGTCACGCCCCGGCGGGGCGGATCTCCGTCGCCCCCTGGCGGGGAGCGCCCGGGCGCGGATTGGCGTCGCCCGGCGACAGCGGGTCAACGCCCGTCGGCATGCAACGGTTACGGGTGGGTCGCCTCGTCGGCCGAGGCGCCGCCCGCCGTGCCGGCCCGTCGTCGGTTTCGTGGACGCGGTCGGCGTACGGCCGCACGTTCGAGCCGGACGCCGAGCAGGGAGGGGCCAGGTGAGGCCGGGGGTCGCGTGCGGGCCGACGGCAGATCGCCCGGCGCCGCATCCACGGTCGATGGCCGGCGACGGCCGCGAGGCGTCGGCTCCCGTCAGGGAGGAGCCGACGCCTCGGAAGCCGTGCACTTCCGGGGCGAGTTCGCCTCGGAAGCCGTGTACTTCCCGGGCGAGTGCGCCTCGGAAGCCGTCTACCTCCGGGGCGAGTGCGCCCGGAGGCAGGAGTCATCGCTTGCCGGCCCTGCGCAGCGTGGTCGGCAGGATGCCGCCGCCGTCCACCTCGAAGGCGTAACGACGGGTAAACCAGGGGGAGTTGGAGTCCATGAAGGTCACCACGTCGACGCGTTTGATCAACTCGGCCTCGGCCGCGGTCCATTCCGGGCAGCCGGCGGTGTCCGGCTTGGTCATCGCCTCGGCCGTGAGGCGCTGGTACTCGGGGTTGTCGGTGGCGCCGAGGTTGAGGCCCTCGGCCGGCTTGGGACCGGAGAAGAACACCAGGTTCTGATCGGGGGTGGGCACCGAGATCGGCGCCCAGGCGATGTCCCACTGGCCGGCCATCAAGGTGGAGACGTTGGTCGACTGGGAGGTCTGGCTGGTGTCGACCTTCACGCCGAAGGCCTTCCACTGCCGGACCGCCAACTCGACGGCGGCGATCACCTGGGTGCCCTGGTAGCCGGGGTAGGGCATCGAGAGGGACAACTGTCGGCCGTCCTTGCTCCAGCGCCCACCGGACTTCTTCCATCCCGCGGCGCGCAGTGCCTCCGCGGCGCGGGCCACGTCGTGCGGCGGGAGGTTGGCGGTGACCGAGTCGGTGGGGCAGGGCGGTGCCATCGTGGTGCCGAGTCGGGTCGCCGGCGCACCCTTGCCGCCGGTGGCCACGGCACCGATCTGCTTGAGGTCGAGCGCGGCGATCATGGCCCAGCGCACCCGGGCGTCGGCGGTGACGCGATTCGGGGCCTCGTTGAACAGCAGCATGCCGAACGGGTCCCGCTGGATCTCGAACCCGAGGCCGGCCGCCGCGAGCCGGGCACGATCGGCACCGATGACCCGCGCCACGTCGAGTTGTCCACCCAGGAGCAGATTGGTCCTGGTGGACTCGTTGCCGACGAACTTGAAGACCACCCGGTCCGGTGTGGCGGCGTTGTCGGCACCGTCCGGGCCCCACGTATATCCGGGGCGTTTGGTGAAGGTGAAGTGGTCGCCCGCCACCACTTCGGTCAGCCGATAGGGCCCGGTGCCGTCGGACGCCTGGTCCAGCTTCTCCTGCGACCGCATGCCGGAGGGGCACACCAGTTGCACGGTCCCGGCACTGCGCAGCAGGAACGGGGCGGACTCCGGGGCTTTCAGCGTCAGGGTGCCCGCGGCGTCGTCCGCGGTGGCGGTGGCGCCGACGGGCACCAACAGGCCCGCCATCGGCGACTTGTTCGCCGGGTCGCCGATGTAGTTGTACTGCGCCGCGATCGCGGACGGGGTCAGCGATGTGCCGTCGTCGCACATCACGCCGCGCCGGAGGGTGAAGTTCGCCGTGGTCGTGTCGGCGGTCCACGTCTCGGCGATGCCGGAGGCGATGCGCCCGTCGGGTCGGATGTTGACCAGCGAGTCGTACGCGAAGCGGTTCATCATCACCGCGCTGGAGGCCAGCGTGGTCAGCGGGTTCATGCCACCGGGGTCGCCGGGCACCCCGATGGTGATCGTGTTGCCGCCGGTGGAGGTGCCGCCGCTGTCGGTTCCCCCGCACCCGGCGGCAAGCAGCCCCAGTGCGACGGCCGCCCCGGCCCCTCGGGACACGCGTCGCATCCGCACACTTCCCGTGCGGCGGCCGGCGGCGGCGTGACCGGTGCCGTTCGCCGCGTCCGACTCCTCGGCCACCGCTCGTCGACGGTGGCCGGGCGGCGGGCCCGGCAGTTCGGATCGTCTCGTCACGGGATTCCTCCTGGGGATGTGGCGCTCGCCGCACACGTCGATCACGCTAGGCAGCGTCCGTACGTCTCGAATCGTCGTCGTGCACGAAGATCGATCCGCGATGCTGTGCGACTCGCCGACGCCGATGCCGCCGCCCGACGGTGATGTCGAGGTGGATCGAGCCGGTCGACTGGAGAGGTATTCGGGTATGGCTTCCCCCAAGCGCTGTCTCGAGGACATGTCGGCCGAGCTCGACGCGATGGTGGTTCTGTTACGCGATCTGGTGACCTGTGAATCCCCGTCCGAGGACCGTGCGGCCCTGAACCGGTGCGCGGAGTTGCTGGCCGCGGTGGGCACGCGGTTCCTCGGTCGTGAACCCGAGCGTGTGCTGCTGGACGGCATCACGAATCTGGTGTGGCGGCCGCGGGGACGCGGGCCGCTCCTGCTCGGGCACTACGACACCGTGTGGCCGATGGGAACCCTCGCGGAACTGCCGTTCTCGGTGCGGGAGGGGGTGGCGCGCGGTCCCGGTGTCTTCGACATGAAGGCCGGGATCGTGCAGATGTTGTACGCGGCTCGGGCGTCCACGGCGCGGGATCGGGTGGGGATGCTTCTGACGGGCGACGAGGAGACCGGATCGCTGTTCTCACGTGCCCTGGTCGAGGAGGTGGCCGCCGAATCGGGCGCGGTGTTGGTGGGGGAGCCGAGCGCGGACGGGGGCGCGGTCAAAGTCGCACGCAAGGGGGTCGCCCGATTTCGGGTGGAGGTCGGGGGCCGGGCGGCCCACGCGGGCCTGGAACCGGAGCTCGGCGTGAACGCGACGGTGGAACTCGCCCACCAGGTACTCGCGCTGGTTCCGGTGGCGCGCGCGGAGCTGGGCACGACGGTCACACCCACCGTCGCGGCGTCCGGGTCCACGGTCAACACCGTGCCCGAGGCGGCGACGTTGGCGGTCGACGTCCGCGCCTGGAGCCGGGCCGAACTCGACCGTGTCGCAAGGTACATGGAGAGTCTGCGCGCGGTTCTGCCCCGGGCCGAGATCTCGGTCAGCGGCGGTGTCAATCGTTATCCGCTCGAAGAAGCCATGTCCCTCGACCTGCTCGCGCGCGTGCGCGCGGCGGCCCGCGAGATGGGCGTCCCGGAGCCGGAGACGGTGCGTTCGGGCGGCGGGTCGGACGGGAACCTCACCGCCGCGATCGGCATTCCCACCCTGGACGGCATGGGCGCCGTCGGAGGGCACCCGCACGCCCGCGACGAGTTCGTCGACATCACGAGCATGCCGATGCGAACAGCGCTGCTGGCGACGACGATCGACGGACTCTGCGCTGTGGAGTAGAGGCAGGGCACGGAGCGGCGGCGCGTCGGAAGGCTGGGTGTCGGGTGCCGGGTGCCGGGTGCCGGGTGCCGGGGTTCCCGGGTGCGCGCCGTTCGCTCGGCCCGGAGGACTTGCTTGCTTGTACAAGCAGTATGTAGGTTGTCGCCATGTCGGACTTCATGCCGACCGGCGGGCCCGGGGCGGCGCCCGCCGGTGACGACGAGGACGACCGCTGGTGCATGGCGGTGCGTCTGTTGGGTCGGATCGAACAGCGGTTGGACCAGGCCCTGCGGCAGTCCCACGGCCTGCAGCTCTCGGAGTATCGGGCGCTGTGCGCACTGAGCAGGGAGGACAGCGGAGGAAGCCTGCGAATGGGGGAGTTGGCGGAGCGCATCGGCCTGAAGGTCAGCTCGGTCACCCGACTCGTGGGGCGACTGGAGGCCCAGGGCATGGCCGAACGAACCTCCGTGGGTGGCGAGGACGGCCGGGGCGTGCGCGCGACGATCAGTACGGCCGGACACCTTCGCTACCAGCAGGCGACGGCCACCTACCGCGCGGCGCTCGGTGCCGAATTGGACGCCGCTCGCGAGAACGTCCACTTGGCCGAACTGGCGGGCTGGGTTCGCCATACGTGAGTTGGGCCGAGGTCGGCGCCGGGGTCGAGGCCGGAGCCGACCGATCGACGCGTGCCGCGTGCCGCCCCGTTCGACCGTTCACCCGGTCGACTCGGAACGAAGGATCGAGAGCCTTGACCGACGCAACCGTTCACTACGACCGACTCCTGGCCGAGCAGTACACCTGGATGCTCGGCGACGACATCGAAGCACTCGCCGCCGGACAAGCCGCGCTGCTCCGCGACCTGGGCGTGCTGCCCGGGCCTGCTCCGGGCGTGGCCGTAGACCTGGGATGCGGCCCGGGCCAACAGACGCTCGCCTTGGCCCGCGCCGGCTTCGCGTCGGTCGTCGCAGTCGACAGCAGCAAACTCCTGCTGGCCGAACTCGCCCGGCACACAGCGGACATCGCCGGGATCGACCCGGTCCACGCCGACATCCGCGGCGTGCTTCCGCAGGTCGCCAGACCCGGGACCGTGGACCTCGTCGTGTGCATGGGCGACACGCTTCCCCACCTGCCGAGCAGGGCCGACGTGACGGCGTTGCTCGCCGACACCGCGCGTGCCCTGGCCCCGGGAGGCCGGTTCGTGGTCACCTATCGCGACCAGTCCCGACCCCTGCACGGGACGGACCGGTTCATCCCCGTACGCGGCGACCGGGATCGCGTGTTCACGTGCTTCCTGGAGTACGTCGACGAGGACACCGTCATGGTCCACGACCTCCTGCACACCCGGAGCGGGGACACCTGGAGCCTGCGGGCCGGCAGCTATCCCAAGCTGCGCATCGCCTCGGACTGGCTGAACGAGCAGTGCCGGCGGGCAGGGCTGGAAATACGCGACGACACGACGGGCCCGCGAGGCATGCGCATCCTGCACGCCGTCAAGACCTGACCTCGGCCTCGGCCCTGGCCTCGGTCCTGCGACTTCGCCGACAAGGCGCGGTGCCGAGCCCCCGCGTTCCTTGGTCTCCGAGTCCCCGACAACTCCTATGCCCGACCGGGCAGATCGTGATGGCCGACCATGACGGACACGACCGATCCGAGCAGACGAGGCGACCTATTCGTGGGCGTCGCCGCCAACCGGCGTTTCGACGGCCCCACCACGGGGGGCGAGTTCGGCATCCTGACCGACATCCTGGCCGCCCAGCGCGCGACCCTGGAACTGAAGTGCTCCGGTCTGGGCCCGGAATTGGCCCGGCGATCCGTGGAACCCTCCACCCTCTCCCTGCTCGGCATCGTGCGCCACCTCGCCGACGTGGAGCGGCGCTGGTTCCGCCGGGTGCTGGCCGGCCAGGACGCACCGGCCCGGTTCTCCTCGCGAGCGGATCCCGACGGCGACTTCGACGGCGCGGCGCCCGACTCCGCGATCGTCGAGGAGGCATGGCAGGCCTGGCGTACGGAGGTCGCCTTCGCCGAACGCTTCACCACCGAGGCGCCCGACCTCGACGTCGAGGGCGATGACGAGTGGCGCGGAACGGTGTCCCTGCGTTGGGTACTCGTGCACATGGTCGAGGAGTACGCGCGCCACAACGGCCACGCCGACCTGCTCCGCGAACGCATCGACGGAGCAATCGGCCTGTAACCCGGGCCGGGACCGGCCCGTCGTACCCGCGCGTCCCTCGACGCCGTAGCCGGACGCACGGCCTCGCGAAATGACGTTGCCTGGGGGCGACGTCGCGGCGTGCCCGGAGGTGGATCCCGGGACGCCGCTTCGGTCAGGAGCGCACGGCCGCCTGGAGTTTGCCCACCTGGGTGCGGGCCAGGGTCTGGTTGGGCTGGACCGCCTTGGTGCTCTCCAGGTCGACGGTCGATACGAGCACGAGGTGCGATCCGACCCGCACCAGCAACAGGCCGCTCGCTCCCGCCTCGGGATCCTGCGCCGTCACCGCGAGGGACTCGTCGCCCAGGGCGGGCCCGTTCGCCCGGGTGTAGGCCATCGTGGTGCGCGTGCCCTGCTCGTCCCTGGTCGTGATCGTCGAGCACGCGGCGAGAGCGGCGCGGCCCTTGGCCAGCAGATTTTCCGCCTGGCCCGGGCTGAAGGCGTACAACTCGACGATGTCGACGCGGCTCGGCATCGGGTCGGCCGGGGTCGAGTCCGCGGACGTCGCGGCCTTGATGGCGGCCAGGGGCGCGGGCGTGCCGTTGCCGGGCAGCATGAGGTCGACGAACGGCTGGCATTCGGGCCGCTCGGCGGTCTCCTTCCCGCCGAGGACACGGGGGTTGGGAACGTCCTTGGTGTAGTCCGCTCCGGTGTTCATCTCCGGCTGCGTCACCACCACGGAGGAGAGTTGATCCTGCGTCAGCACCCGGCCCGCCGATCCGGTCGACCCGCCGCCGCTCGACGGATTCGGCTTGGCCGAGGGCGACGTGGCGTTCGCTGTGCCGGAGCCGTTCGAGTCGGCGGGGCCGGGCGCCTGGGACGGACCTGGCCCATCGGCCGCGGCGCCCGTCGTGACGACCCCCTTGGCACCCTTGTCGTCCGTTCCGGAGTCGGAGTCGCACGCGGACGCGAACAACAACGGCACCGACGCGGCGACGGCAAGGGTCGCGAGACGAAATCGTGCGCTGCGCATGTGCCGAGTTCCCCCATGGGTCGATCGAGAGCACGAGTCTTCCGCCGCTCGCGGACCGACGAAAGATCGCATCCCGATCCCGAGGGACCCTTGCCCGAAGGCGAGGGACCCCGAGGGATTCGACGGTACGCCGTCCGCCGAGTCCGGGGCATCGGTAAATGGCCGGCGCGGGTCCGGACGCGGCAGGAGGTTGCGCAGTGTCGGGGCCGACGCGAACCTGGCTGTGCTCGCGCCGTTTGCTCATGGAGGGACCTGCGACGACCGTTGACGCATCCGAGCCGTCCGAGCCGTCCGAGCCGTCCGAGGGTATCCAAGGCGTCCAGGGCGTCCAGGGCGTCCAAGGCGTCGGTGTCGTCCGGACCCCGACCCGAGGTCCGTATCGGGGCCGGCGTGCTGCACGGCAGCCGGGAGGCGGGTGTGGCGGTCTTCCGCGGCATCCCGTTCGCCGAGACCTCCCGCCGGATCCGGAACGACCACACGTTTTCGGTAGTGCCGTTGCTCGGGACATAGCCCAGGGGCGGTGGTGCCATGACGTGGTCTGCTCGCTTCGGACAGCGACCCGGAGCGTTGCTTCGGACAGCGACCCCAGAGCGGTGGTTCCCGGACGTTGGCCCCGGGCCCCGATCCTCGCTCCCGGGTTCGGTGGTAGCCCGGCTCCGGGGTCGCGAGTCCCGATCAGCGCAGCGCGATCGTGACTCCCGGGCGCGCGGGCACGAGTTCGCCGATCACGGGGTGGCCGGGGATTTTGTCGCTGGCCACGCTCGGCTGTCCGGTGGTGGTCGACATCGGCTCCGGATTGCTCTCGCCCGAACCGCTGTTGCCCGACGAACCCGACGCGGCGTCCATGGTGCGCGCGGGAGCGACGCTGGTGACCGCGAGCGGTGACAAACTCCTCGGCGGCCCGCAGGCAGGGCTGCTGTTCGGGCACGCCGACGTGATCGCCGCGCTGCGCGCGCACCCGCTCGCCCGCGCCCTGCGCGTGGACAAACTCACCTTGGCGGCCCTGGAGGCGACCCTGCGCGGGCCACGCCCACCGGTGACCGCAGCCTTGCACACCCGGGCCCGGGAACTCGCCATGCGGTCATGGGACTTGGCCGGCGCGCTGGAGGCGGCCGGGGTGCCCGCGCACGTGGTCCAGGCCCAGGGCCGGGTCGGCGGCGGGGGAGCGCCGGGCGTGGCACTGGCATCCTTCGCCGTCGCGCTGCCGCACGAACTCGCCGGGCCCCTGCGCATCGGCGAACCCGCGGTCGTGGGACGGGTCGAGAAGGGCCGCCTGCTGCTCGATCTGCGCTGTGTTCCGGCGGACCGGGATCCGGATGTGATCGCGGCGGTCGTACGCGCGCACAAGGAGGCGTGAGGTGCGGGTGCGAGTCCGGGGCCGGGCGATCCCGCTCGTGCGCGGGTCCACGGGGCCGTCGCGGGTCGTTCGCGGCCCGCGACGCCCGGGCGCGGTCCCGCGCCCGCGCGGGGGGCTGTGAGATGCGGGTGGTTGCCACGGCGGGGCATGTCGATCACGGGAAGTCCACGCTGGTGCGCTGGCGGCCTCGGTGCGCGCCGGCGCGCTGTTCCGGGCCGCCGACGCGGTACTCCTGCTGCCCGACGCGCCGCGGGAGGCGATGCGTCGGCCGGCCGTACTGGAGCAGCCGTTCACCGTCGCGCGGGCACGGGCCGCGCTGCCACACCACCCGCCGGGTGGCGATGCCCGTCCTGGAACACCTGGAGCGCGCGGGCCGGATCCGCCGCCTGCCGGACGATCGCCGGACCGTGGTGCGGGTCGACGGGCCCGAAGCCGCGCCCGGGTAACCACGGGAGCGCCTCGTGCCACCGCCGGCCGGCCCGACCGCAAGGGCGGCCGAGCCGGCCCCCCGACCGCGGTCGGGGCGGGTCAGTCCAGGCAGAACTCGTTGCCCTCGGGGTCGGTCATCACGATGTGGCCGCTGCCCAGCGGCGGAGCGGGCTCGTGGCGCTGCACCCGGGCGGCCCCCAACGCGACGAGCCGGGCGCACTCGGCCTCCAACGCCGCCATGCGCTCCTCACCCTGTAGTCCGGGAGACACCCGCACGTCGAGGTGCACTCGATTCTTGGCGACCTTGCCCTCGGGTACCTGCTGGAAGAACACTCGCGGACCTTTTCCGTCCGGGTCCTCGAGCGCCGACCGGGTGTTGCGCTGGTCCTCGGGCACGCCGATCCGCGCGAGGAACTCGTCCCACGCGGCCAGCGGGTCGGCCCCCTCGGGCAGGTCGACTCCGGGCGGGCCGGGGATGACATAGCCCAGCGCCTCGCCCCAGAAGGACGACAGCGCCGCCGGGTCGTGGGCGTCGAAGGTCACCTGGATGTGGCGGCTCATCGGGTTGCTCCGTTCGTGGCGGATCGGATGTGCGAATGGAGGTCGCGCGGCAGGCGGACCTCGGACGGGCGGTGGATCGGCTCGCGGTGCATGTGCGGGACCGGATCGGCCATATTCGCCTCGGCGAGGCCGTCGAACCGGGTGCGGAGCCGGCGGTTCCAGTGGGCCTCCCACTGCTCGCGCGGCGTCCGGTTCCAGTCGATCTCGTCTGCGTCCATGGACCCACCCTGACACCATAGGCGGACAGGATCTGTCCGCCATGGCCGGCAGGGTGTTCGATATGGACGTGGCGCGTGGTGACGAGTGGGGTACGACGGAGCGGGTGCTCACGCTGCTCGGGCTGCTTCAGCAGCGCCGGGCCTGGTCCGGTCCCGAGCTCGCCGACCGCCTGGGGGTCACCGCGCGTACGGTGCGGCGCGATGTCGAGCGGCTGCGGTCGCTCGGCTATCCCGTACATGCCGGCCAGGGGGTCGGCGGCGGTTACCAACTCGGCACGGGCAAGGACTTGCCACCGCTGCTGCTGCTCGACGACGAGGAGGCGATCGCCACCGTGGTCTCGCTGATCGCGGGTGCGGGCGGCGCGGGTCGTGCCGGTGGTGCGGTCGTCGGGTCCGGTGAGGCCGCGCTGCGGGCGCTGACCAAGCTCGACCGGGTGTTGCCCACCCGGCTTCGGCACGAGGTGCGTGCGCTTTCCGGTTCGGTGGAGTCGTTCGGCGCAGGCCGCGCGTCGGTCGACCCCGAGGTGCTCATGACGCTGGCCAGGGCCTGCCGTGACGAGGTCGAGGCCGGCTTCGACTATCCGACCGGGAGTTCGGGGGGATCCGGGGGTGCCGGGGACACGGGGAGTTCTCGAAACTCCGGGAGTGGGCTGCGCCGGCGGCGGGTCGAGCCCTACCGCCTGGTTGCCTCCGACCGGCGCTGGTACCTCCTCGGCTACGACCTCGATCGCGACGACTGGCGCAGCTTCCGGGTCGATCGCATGACCGCCGTGTCCGCCCGCACCTGGCGGTTTCGGCCGCGCGCGGCGCCGGACGCGGCGGCGTACGTGCAGGAGGGTGTCGCGAGTCGGGTCTACCCGCACCGGGCCCGCTTTCTCGTGCACGCTTCGGCCGACACGGTGCGCGCGCAGATCTCGGCGTCGGCGGCTGTGGTGCGACCACGCGGAAGCCGGCGCTGCGAGGTGCTCAGCGGCGCCGGCAACCTCGACGTCGTGTTGATGCACGTACTCCTGCTCGGGCACGACTTCGAGATACTCGACCCGCCGGAGCTGGCGAGTCGTTGTCGCGTGCTCGCGGAGCGACTACTGGCGGCCTGCGCGACGCTCGCACCCGAGCCGGACTCGGATCCGGAGAACGACCCGAACCCGGACACCGACCCGAACCCGGGCTCGGCTACGTCTTCGCCCGCACCGTGATGCTCGCGGTGCCCGTGGCGCTGTGCGCGGTCACCAACCAACACCGCGGCCTGGGCACTTCGACGCCCATCGGCAGGGCGCCGGGCAGTCCCTGAGCGGTCGGGGCGAGTTCGGCCTGACCGACGCCCCGGGTTTCCGAGACACCCCGGACGGTCACCGTGGGAGCGGATGATTCCCCTACCCACAACGGGTACTTGCCCGCAGAGCCTTCCTCGCGCTCGGACAACAGGTCGCCCCAGTGGCCGGTGTTCGGGGCGTAGAACCAGATTCCGCCGCCGCCCACGACGCGGGGCGAACCCGCGTCGTGGAGGGCTTGGGGCAACCCGGCATCGGTGGGCACGACGGCATCGTCGCACCCCGCCGATTGCCTTCCCCGGTCCCCGTTCCGAGCCGGCGCGCCGAGCACCAGAAAGCGCGGTGCTGAGCCGGTTTTTCACGGCGCTGCGGGGGACAGGCGCTATTCGCCCATGACTTCGTCGGGGCGCAGGGCGTCGAGGATGAGGGTGAGGCCGAAGGTGAACTCCTCGGCGTAGTCGTATCCGGGTTCGAGGGCCTGTTCGGTGACGAGTTCGGTGAGGTGGGGGTAGGTGTCGGCGGGCATCTCCCGCAGGATGGCGCCCGCGACCTCGTCGAACTCCGCGGAGTCGCCGAACGGCAGGCTCGATTCCTGGATCACGAAGCCGTACACGTAGCTGTCGATCAGCGACACCGCGTGCGCGGTCATCCGGACGGAGAACCCTCCGGCGCGCAATGCCCCGATGACGGCGTCGTGGTGGCGCAGCGTCGCGGGGCCGGGTCGGGTGCGAGAGTCCAGCAGGGGGACGGCCCACGGATGGCGCCGGAGTACGGAACGGGCGGAGGACGCTCGCAGGCGCATGGCGCTCTTCCAGTCCGTGTCGCGCGGTGGCAGGTCGATCTCTCCGAACACCGCGTCCACCATGCCGTCGAGCACGTCGTCCCGGCCCGCGACGTGGTGGTAGAGCGACATCGCCTCGACGCCCAGCGGTTCCGCGATGGCGCGCATGGTGAGCGCTGCCGAACCCTTCGCGTCCGCGACCGCCACCGCCGTGCGGATCACGCGCTCGCGACTGAGCGGCGTGCGCGCCGAGGCCCCGCGCCGGCGCTTGCCTTCCTCGCTCATCCGCTCCTCCTTTTGCTTCTGTTGACTACCTTACAACATAAGGCTAGCTTACCTTACAACATAAGGTCGTCATTTCGACGAAGGGGCCGCGCCATGGGCACGGATCGAATGAAGAAGGTCTGCATCGTCGGAGCCTCGGGGAAGCTCGGGCAGTACATGGTCCGGCAGGCGTTGGACCGCGGCTACGAGGTGGTCGGCGTGTGCCGCGAGCGCAGCGTGCCGAAGCTGGCCGCGTTCGACGGCCGGATCACCGTCGTCCCCGGGCCCACGAACGACCCGGAGGTGATCCGGCGGGCGGTCGCCGGCTGCGATGGGGTCCTGACGGTACTGGTGCCGTGGGGCGTGCAGCAGTACGCGTCGGGTACGGCACAGGCGGTGCTCGATCACGCGCGGCCGGGCGCTCGCCTGGTGTTCTCCTGCGGCTGGCACATCACCCGCGACGGCAAGGACCGGTATTCGCGGATGTTCACGATGGGCGTCCGGATCGCCGGCGTGTTGGGCAAGCTCGTCCGTGCCGTCGAGATCGACGACCAAGTGGAGGCGTGCCGCCGGGTGTTCGAAAGCGACACCCGGTGGACCGTGGTGCGCGGCAGCACCCTGAAGGAGGGCGACAGTCAGGGACTGCCCGTATGGAGCCGGCACGTGGGCGACCCGGTATTGGCCAGCGACCTGACCCGCCGGGTGGACTTCGCACTGTTCATGGTGGAGGCGCTCACCGACGACACGCTCGTCCGGGAGGCCCCGGCGATCGTCGGCTGCCGCACTCCCAGCGCCCTCGCGCACAGCGGGCGCGCCCAGGGGCAGGCATAGCACCGACAACGGTCGGCCGGATCGACATCACGGTGTGCCCGCCGCGTTGATCAGGGCGGTCGCGGCGGTGCTGACGTCCTCCGGTGTGGTCCATCGTCCGAGGGACAGCCGTAGCGCGCCCAGTGCGCGTTCCGGGGCGATGCCCATCGCGGTCAGGACCGGGGAGGGGGTGTGCCTGCCGCTGTGGCAGGCCGAGCCGGTGGACGCGGCCAAGCCCGGCGCGGCGGCCAGGAGTTCGTGGCCCAGGGTGCCGTCGATGCTGATGTTGAGCGTGTTCGGCAGGCGCTCCTTCGCGGGGCCGTTGAGGTGTACGCGACCGGGCAGCGCGGTGGCCAGGCTGCGGTGCAGGTCGTCGCGCAGCGCCGCGATTCGGGTCGCCGCGCCGTCCGCGAGTTCGGTCGCCGCGATGTCCGCGGCCGTGCCCAGGGCGACGGCCAGGGCGACGTTCTCGGTGCCCGCGCGCAGGCCGTACTCCTGGCCGCCCCCGTAGACCACCGGTTCCAGGGCGAGCCCCGCGCGCACGTACAGGGCGGCCGTGCCCTTGGGCGCGTACATCTTGTGCCCGACCACGGTCAGCAGATCCACGTCGAGGTCGCGCACGTCGAGGGGGATCCGGCCGGCCGCCCGGGCGGCATCGCAGTGGAACAGCGCGCCGTATTCGTGCGCCACCGCGGCGAGTTCGGAGACGGGCTGGAGGGCTCCGGTCTCGTTGTTGGCGGCCATCACCGACACCAGGACGGTGTCGGCGTCCAGCGCCGCGGCCAGTCGGCCGGGATCGACCAGTCCGGCTGCGTCGACCGGCAGATACGTCACGCGTACGCCGTGCAGACGCGCGAGCGCGCGGCATGTCTCCAGGACCGCCGGGTGCTCGGTGACCTGCGTGATCACGTGCGGCCGCGCGGCCTCGGAGGCCAGGACCGCGCCGCGGACGGCGAGTTGATCGGCCTCGGAGCCGGAACCGGTGAACACGATGCGCTCGCCATCCGCTCCGAGCAGGGCCGCGACCCTGGCGCGTGCCGCCGCCAGGGCCGCACGGGGTTCGTCGGCGTAGGGGTGATCGCTGGAGGGATTGCCGAACCAGTGGGTCAGGAACGGCCCCATCGCGAGCACGACACGCGGGTCGACCGGGGTGGTCGCGTTGTAGTCCAGGTGGATGGGTCCGTCGGCGAGGGCCGGGCCGCCTCGCGCCGTTCCGTTCATGGCATCTCCCTTCTGCTCAGGAGCTCGTGTCGCCCGTGGGGATGGAGCGTTCGAAGAAGGTTTCGAGGACCATCGTGGCTTGTGTGCTGCTGACGCCGGTGATGGCGTGGATGCGGCGCAGGACGTCCTGCATCGCCGCGGTGGAGCCGGTACGGATCTTGAGGAGGATCGAGGCCGTCCCGGCGATCACGTGTGCCTCCTGGATCTCCGGGATGGCCGCGAAGGACGGTGCGGAGTCGCCCATCCATGCGACCGAGTCGACGGTCACGAAGGCCAGGACGTCCAGGTCCACCGCGACCGGGTCGACGTCGACGGTGGTGCGGCGGATGACGCCCGCCGCCCGCAGCTTGCGTACCCGCTCGTGTGCGGCGCCGGCGGACAGGCCGACCTCCTTGCCGAGTTCGGCGTACGTGCGCGTCGCGTCCTCCTGAAGCAGCGCCAGCAGACCCCGATCGATGTCGTCCATTGCGGTTCCTCCGTTGTCGCGCCGATCGAGGGGGCTCGATGGTAGCGAGCCGTGTCGGGGCCGCCGTGACCGCGTGTGGCCGGCCGCGATCGTTGCCGACCGGGACGCCGCCGAGCCCGGGTGCCCGGGTTCGCCCGTACGAACCCGCAGGTGCGGAACGGGTTCGGCGAGGTCTTGACGCAACTGAAGCATATTCTGTAATCATGATGATCGATAGGATGATGTTCAGTGGCGGCGAGGAGTTGCGAGACGATGTCCGACGCACAAACCCCGATCTACGACATGATCGACGAACGTTTCCGCACCGGGCGATGCATGAACGGTGACGACCGGCTGGAGACGCTCTATTCGGGTGGCCGCTGGTCGGAGGGCCCGCTGTACTTCCCCGCGGGGCGCTTCCTGATCTGGAGCGACATCCCCAACGACCGCATGCTGCGCTGGGACGAGACCAGCGGCGTCGTCAGCGTCTTCCGTTCGCCGGCCGGACACCCCAACGGCAACACCCTCGACCGCGAGGGCCGACTGGTCACCTGCGAACAGGGCAACCGTCGCGTCACCCGTACCGAACACGACGGCTCGATCACCGTGCTGGCCGACCGCTTCGGGGGCAAGCGGCTGAACAGCCCCAATGACTCCGTCGTGCACTCGGACGGCTCGATCTACTTCTCCGACCCCGACTTCGGCATCACCAGCGACTACGAGGGCCATCGTGCGGAGAGCGAGATCGGGGCGACCAACGTCTACCGGATCGACCCGCTGACCGCCGAAGTACGCCTGGTCGCCGACGGGTTCGCCGGCCCCAACGGGCTGGTGCTGTCCGAGGACGAGCGGCGGCTGTACGTCTCCGACACCCGGGCCAACCACGTGCGCGTCTTCGACGTTCGTGCGGACGGGACGCTCTCGGACGGCGAGGTCTTCGTCGAATGCCGCCCCGGTGACGGCCGGTTCGACAACATTCGCTTCGACGACGAGGGCCGTCTGTGGGTCGCCGCGATGGCCGACGGCGTGCACTGCTACGCCCCCGACGGCACCCTCATCGGCCGTATCCGCACCCCCGAGCCCGTCGCCAACATCACCTTCGGCGGCCCCAAGCGCAATCGGATGTTCCTGGCCGCCAACACCTCGCTGTACTCCCTGGTCGCGGCCGTCACCGGCACCCCACGGTTGCCGAAGCGCTGATCGGGCGGCGCGTACGTGCGGCGTGGGGGCGTCTGGCGCCGAACCGACGTGGCGGGGCGAGGGGTGTCGGCACAGGGTTGCCGCACGCCTCGCCCCGCCGCACTGTCGGCCCCCGGGCGGCCCGGCCCGTCAGTCGGCGGCCTCGACGCGTGCTGCCGGCACGGCCTCCTCCAGCAGGGCACGGAGTCGAGCCGGAGGTTGGATGCCCGAGGTCGGGGATCGCCCGTCGATGACCACCGACGGGACGCCGGTGATGCCCAGAGCCGTGGCACGGGCCTCGTCCGCTCGTACCTCCCGGGTGTAGGCGTCACCGTGCAGCAGGCGGCGGACATCGGACCCGGGCAGTCCGGCCGTGGTGCCCAGGTACGCCAGGACCTCCGGGTCGGCGATGTTGCGACCCTCGGTGTGGTAGGCGTGGAACAGGCTTTCCACGACCGGGTCGGCCAGGTTGTGCTCGGCGGCCAGGTACACCAGGCGGTGCGCGTCGAACGTGCTCACCGGCCGGGCGAGATGCAGGTTCAACTCCAACCCTTCGAGCCTGCCTTCGGCGCGGATGTGCTCGATCCGCTCGGCCGCTCGATCGCCCCACCACGTCACCATCGCCTCGGCCGCCGTCGGGCCGGGCACGCGGCCGGCATCGGGGGCGAGTTCGCGGCTTCGCCAGATGATCCCGACGAGCGGGCCGCCCTCCGGCAGGCCCCGCACGGCCGCTTCGACGCGTCTCTTGCCGATGAAGCACCACGGGCACAGGACGTCTCCGTAGATCTCGACCTTCATGGCCGGCCCTCTCTCCTGGACGGTGGCCGATTTCGGGCTATTCCCCGGTCCGAGGGCCCACTTCGCGCACGACGGTGTAGGTGGGGGCCCCGGTCATGCGCGGTTCGGCCCGGCCGCCGAGTGCTTCCACCGCCTTCCCGATGGCGGCCATCCTGCCGTCGGTGTCGGAGTTCTCGACGAAGTGGCGGTAGTCGGCCTCGCTCGCCCAATGCACGATGTTGTACACCCGCGTCCCGTCGGTGCTCACGTGGAAGCGGGCCGAGCGGTAGCCGGGGTAGAAATTGACCCACTGTTCCTGGATCTCGGCGAAGGCATCGACGAGTTCGCTCTGCGTGGCGGGGCCGTCGACGGTGTAGTCGATGATCGAGTAGAAACCCTGGTCGGTGCTCATGTCAGTGCTCCTGATACCGGCTGTTCGAGTGGAGTGGGGTGGCGACCCCCGATCGGTATTCTGGAACTTCAAGTTGGGTTGAGGTCAAGCGTGATCGTCGAGCCCGGTCATCGGGTGACCGGCTTCACGCACGACGCCGACGTCGCGCACGCGGTACCGACCAGGCCGTCGCCGCGACCACGACCAGGCCCGCCACGGCGATTCCCGTCCGGCGGATCGTGGGAGAGGCGCCCGTGCCGCGGCCGGGCGAGGTCGTGCGGACGATCGGCAGCGAACGTGTCGGCGGGCCGCTATGGCATCCCCGGTGCGGACACGCCGGTCCACCACCAGGATTCCAGCTCGTCGCCGTCGAGTACCCCGGCCGGTGGGCGGTCCCCCGGCGGCACGTCGACGGCGAGCGCGTGTGTGCGGCGTACGATGGCGCGCAGTTCGCGGACAGCGGGCATCTCGGCCAACTCCTCGACGTCGAACGGGCAGCCGACGGGGCCGTCCAGGAGCATATGGCAGCCCAGCGAGTACCACATGGCGATCAATTCCCGGTCGCCGTGCTTCTCGGCGGCGACCGCGACCTCGCGGACCACGTCGATCAACGGGACGGGCCGCGGCGCCGCCGCGTCCGGGCCGTCCAGCAGGCCGGACTCCACCATGCGCCGCCACAACTGCGAGCCCGCGTCGCAGTACAACAACGGCGGATCGACGTAGCCGTCCTCGAGCCAGGAGGCGTAGCCGTCGAAGTCGTCGTGCTCCTCCGCGTCGTCGGGGTAGGTGCGCAACCCGGTGAACTCGCGCAGCGCGTCGAAATAGTCCTGCCGTTGCGGGTAGTCCGGGTGCCGATCGAGGGGAAAGGCGTAGCTGAACCGGCGGCGCAGCAGGATGTCCATCACCCGGAAATGGGTGAACGAGCAGTCGAACCCCTCCTGGAAGCCGTACAGCACGGCGAACCAATCGCGCAGGCGCGGCTCGTCCGGTCCGTGGTGGGCGTCCAGGACCCTGATCGAGTCCGTCACCAGATCCTCGATCTCATGCATCGACACCGCGAACTCCCGCTTCTCGATTCGTCGTCCCGCCGGGTGCGTGGTGGAGGGACCAATTGTCTCGGCCGGGATTCCACCACGCCGAGCCGACACCCTCGCGCGCGGACGCGAAGGTCGCTCACCCCGCGAGCGGGAGGCCCGGTGTGCGGAACACCCGGTGCTCGGCGTCGATCGCGAACACGTCGCAGCCGTCAGCGACTTCACGTAGGCCCGGCTGGTCGTGGTCGCCCCCGAGACCGAGTCCACGTCGGCGCTCTGCGACCAGGGTCTCCTGGACGAGTTGCGACCGGCCGCGTCGGCCTCGGGGCCGATGGCCCTGCGGAAGGCATGAGACCCCGGGACCCGCACCTCGGGGACCCGCACCTCCGGACCCGCACTCGTAGACACTGTCTACGAGTGTGGTAGACACTGTCTATGGCAGACATGGCACGCGAGGAATCGCTTCGGGAACGGCTGATCGACGTCGGCGTGGAGGTCGTGACGACCGATGGGATCTCCGCACTGGGTCTGCGTGAGATCGCCCGCCGGGCAGGGGTGTCGCACGGGGCCCCGCGCAGATACTTCGCCACACATCACGCGCTGCTCTCGGCGATCGCCCGGCGCGGCTTCGCGGACCTGAGGACCCGGTTCGAGGCCGCGATCGCCGCCGGAGCGTCGCCGCGCGACCGGTTGGCGGCGCTCGCGCGGGCGTATGTCGGGTACGCGCTGGAGCAACGCGGCATGTTCGAGCTGATGTTCCGACACGACCTGTTGGACAGCGAACGACACGGATCGGAGCAACCGCGGCTCCGGGAGTCCACCCTCCCGCTGTTCGAGATCATCGTCGGGCTCATCACGCGGTGCCGGACGGAGCAGGAGCAGGACGCGCGGCGCGGCGGCGCACCGAGCAACGCCGGGCCGGTTCCGTCGCCGGCGGTGACAGCCGCGGCGCTCTGGTCGAACCTGCACGGCATCGCCCAGTTGTGGGCCTGGGACAGCCTGCAACTCGCGCTCGATACCACGTCGGCGGGCGGCGGATCCGGACGAGGACCCGAAGGAGGACCAGAGGGCGGATCCGCGGTCGGCCCCGAAGTCGGCCCCGACTGCGGACCTCTCGATCTGCTCGTCAGGGCGGCCCTGGACGCTCACCTCGGCCCGGCGACCGCATGACCGAGACCACGAGGCGACACCTCGCGCTCGCCGTCAGCGTGGCCGGCGCGATGATCGTCGCGCTGGACGGCACGGTCCTGCTCGTGGCGCAGCCCAGCCTCCAGCGCGGCCTCGGCGCGAGTGTGGCGCAGGTCCAGTGGACCAGTACCGCCTACCTGCTCGCGGTGGCCGGACTGCTCGTCATCGCCGGACGCCTGGGCGACCGGTACGGACACCCCCGACTGATGTTCATCGGCGTACTCGGCTTCGGCGCCGCCTCGGCCGGCATCGCGCTCGCGCCGAACGTCGGCTGGGTGATCGTCCTGCGGGCGGTCCAGGGGGTGTTCGGCGCACTTCTGCAACCCGCCACCCTCGCCCTGCTGAGGTTGACATACACGCCGGATCGCCTGGGTACGCCGGTCGCCATCCGTACCGGCGCGATCGGGATCGCCGCGGCGGCCGGGCCCCTGCTCGGCGGCGTGCTCGTCGAACAACTGGGCTGGCGCGCGGTGTTCTGGATCAACGTGCCCGTCGCACTCGTGATCGCCGCGCTCACCCTCGCCCTGCGAGTGCCGACGCCCGCGCGTACCGGGTCGCAGCGGCTCGACCTCGTCGGTGCGGCCCTGCTCGCGAGCGCGCCGGCGATCCTGGTGCACACGCTGGCCGAGGTTCCGACGCGCGGATGGACCGCCGCGCCGACGTGGCTCGGGTTCGCGGTGGCCGCGGGCGTCGCGGTGGTGTTCGTCGTGCACGAGCGTCGCGCCGCGCATCCCATCGTGCCCTTGGCGGTGGCCCGCTCCATACCGGTGACGGCATCGATGGTGCTGCTGCTGGTCGTCAGCGGCGGCATGTTCGGGGCCCTGTTCGTGAGCACGTTCTTCTTTCAGGGCGTGCTCGGGCTCGACGCGCTCGACACCGCTCTGCGGGTGCTTCCGCTGACCGCGCTCATGGTCCTGGGCGCACCCGTCGCCACCGCCGCGCTGCGCCGATACGGAGCGCGGCACACCGCGATCGCCGGCGTCGGCCTGGTCGTCCTCGGCATCGCGGCGTTGTCCCGGATCGATCCCGGCAGCACATGGATCCTCACGGAGGCGGCCTTCGCCGTGCTCGGCGCGGGGTTCGCCGCCGTGATGGTCACCGGCACCGGGACCGTCGTCGGCGACGCGCCGCCCGGGTACGCCGGGGTCGTCGGCGGACTCAAGCAGACGGCGATGAACGTCGGTCCGACCCTGGGCATCGCGGTCGCCGCCGGCGTCATGCTGCCGAAGTCGTCCGGCGTCGGGCCCGCGAGCGCGATGCCCGCCCCGACGATGGGTCCGGCTCTGCTGACCCTGGCCGGACTCGCCGCCCTGGGTCTGCTGCCGGCGTTGCTCCTGCCCCGCACCCGGCCCGGTCCGAGGAACGACACGTCGGTCTCGGCCGACGAGCGTGTCCACACCGCCGACCGACCGGCGTGAAGTCCCGGGCCGAGTCCGGCGATTGCTCGTCGAGTCGAGCGGGCGGCGGTCTCCGTTTCCCTGCGGAAACGTCTCCGATGAACGGAGATCTCGGTAGGTATGCCACCGGTGGGGGCACCCCGACCCTCGCGTGACCGCGCGCCCGTACACGTGGCATGTGCTGCCCCGTCGTCGTGGCCGCCGCGGTCGGGCACGCGGGCGGCTCGGGCGGGAAAGCGAAAGCGGGACCCGCGGCCTTCACGGCGCGGGTCCCGCAAGGGATATCGAAGGGCGTCAGGCGGGAACGATGTTCTCCGCCTGCGGGCCCTTCTGGCCCTGGGTGACGTCGAAGGAGACCTTCTGGCCTTCCTGGAGCTCGCGGAAACCCTGGGCGGCGATGTTCGAGTAGTGGGCGAAGACGTCGGGGCCGCCGCCGTCCTGCTCGATGAAGCCGAAGCCCTTTTCCGCATTGAACCACTTCACGGTGCCGGTGGTCGCCATGTCATTCTCCGTCTTTCGGGGGCAGTGCCGGAATGCGATGTGCGATTCCGTGTTCGCCGCAAGGAGCCCACCCGGAGATGACCGGCCAAACAAAAAGTGCACCCACGGATCACGCCCGTCAGGTGCACATAAAGTTCATGAGGACCACAACTGCAACTGGAATCAAGATAGCACGGAAAGCGACGAGACCACGGCGGAACGTCGCTCGACCCGCCCGCGCCGGCGCGCGACCCGGCGGGGGAGGGCTGCCGAGCCCACGTGCCCGACATCGCGCCACGGCCGCGGCGCGACATCGCGCCACGGCTGCGGCCGACCGGACCGACGAGTCGACGACGGGCCACATGACCCCCAACGCGGCCTCTCGTACGGGGGTTGCGCGGCTCGGCCGAAGGCGAGGGCCGAGGGTGGGGCCGAAGACCGGGACGAGCGACGCTGCTCCGAACGGATGACGGCCAATCAGGCAATCATCAAGCCGGATCCGAGGGCACCCGTCGTGTGGGTGATCGGGGCGCGCGGTGCCGAGGACCCGCTACGAGGTGCGGTTCGGGTGCGGCGGAGCCTTCCACGAGGACCCTCACGCCCGCCCCGGTCGGGCCGCGGCGCGTGACGGTCGGTGGTCGTTCGGCACACCCCGTCACCTGTAGCGTGCGCCGTCTGCGATATGGCCACGGCCGCGGGACGGAGGTCGTCACCGCCGGGCCCCCCTGTCGCGGCGCGCTCATCGTCGGTTCACAGGAGGGTCGTTCGGGTGTTCAGTCGTGTCGCCATCGTCAACCGTGGTGAGGCCGCGATGCGGCTTGTCCACGCCGTCCGGGAACTGGCCGCGGAAACCGGGACTCGGATCGAGACCGTCGCCCTGCACACCGACGTCGACCACGCGGCCACCTTCGTGCGCGAGGCCGACCTCTCCTACGATCTCGGCCCCGCCTCGGCCCGCCCGTACCTCGACCATGCCGTCCTGGAGCGGGCGCTGGTGGAGACCGGGGCGGACGCCGCCTGGGTCGGCTGGGGCTTCGTGGCCGAGGACCCGGCGTTCGCCGAGTTGTGCGAGCGGATCGGCGTCGCCTTCGTCGGCCCGAGCGCGGAGGCGATGCGCCGGCTCGGTGACAAGATCGGCGCGAAGCTGATCGCCGAGGAGGTCGGCGTCCCGGTCGCGCCGTGGAGTCGCGGCGCGGTCGAGACCCTGGACGCCGCCCTGGCAGCGGCGGCCGAGATCGGCTACCCGCTGATGCTCAAGGCCACCGCGGGCGGTGGTGGGCGCGGCATCCGGGTGGTCACGAGCGAGGCGGAGCTGACCGACGCCTACGAGCGCACCAGCCACGAGGCCGCGCGCGCGTTCGGCAGTGGCATCGTCTTCCTCGAGCGCCTGGTCACCGGGGCCCGGCACGTCGAGGTCCAGGTGATCGCCGACGGGCAGGGCACCGCGTGGGCGCTCGGCGTCCGCGACTGCTCGATCCAACGGCGCAACCAGAAGGTCATCGAGGAGTCCGCCTCGCCGGTCCTCGGCCCGGAACAGACGGCCGAACTCAAGGCATCGGCCGAACGACTGGCCATCGCGGTCGACTACCGCGGCGCGGCCACCGTCGAGTTCCTGTATCACCCCGGCGACAAACGCTTCTCCTTCCTCGAGGTCAACACCCGCCTTCAGGTCGAGCACCCGATCACCGAGATCACCACCGGGTTCGACCTGGTCAAGGCGCAACTGCGGGTGGCATCCGGGGCCAGGCTCGACGGCGGGCCGCCCGCCGAGCGCGGGCACGCCATCGAGGCCAGGTTGAACGCCGAGGACCCCGACCGCGACTTCGCGCCCTCCCCGGGCCGCATCGCGCGACTGGACCTGCCCGCCGGACCGGGCATCCGGGTGGACACCGGCGTCGGCGAGGGCGACACCATCCCGGCCGACTTCGACTCGATGATCGCCAAGATCATCGCCCACGGCCGCGACCGAGACGAGGCCCTGGGCCGACTGCGCCGGGCGATGGCGCAGACCACGGTGATCATCGAGGGCGGCGCGACCAACAAGAGCTTCGTACTCGATCTGCTCGACCAGCCCGAGGTGATCGACGCGAGCGCCGACACCGGCTGGATCGACCGCGTGCGTGCCGAAGGCAGGCTCGTCACGCGCCGGCACTCCGCCGTCGCGCTGGCCGCCGCCGCGATCGAGGCGTACGAGGAGGACGAACGCGTCGAGCGCCGACGGCTGTTGTCGACCGCGTTCGGCGGACGCCCGCAGGTGCGGCACGAGAGCGGCCGGCCGCTCGACCTCAAGCTGCGCGGCGTCGGCTACCGGGTACGCGTCGCTCGAGTCGCCGCCCACCGGTTCCGCGTCGCCATCCAAGCGGGCGACGACATCCGAACCGCCGACTTCGAGCTCGACCGCTTCGACCGGCACACCGGCCAGATCATCGTCAACGGCACCTCCTACCGCCTGCTCACCGACACCCACGGGCCGATCCACCAGGTCGAGGTCGACGGCGTCACCCACCGGGTCAGCCGCGACGAGGGCGGCGTGGTCCGCTCGCCCGCGCCCGCACTGGTGGTCGCCACGCCGCTGGCGGTCGGGGCCGAGGTCGAGTCGGGTGCACCGATCCTGGTGCTGGAGAGCATGAAGATGGAGACGGTGCTGCGGGCGCCGTTCAAGGCGCGGCTGAAGGAATGCGCCGTGTCCGTGGGCAGCCAGGTGGACACCGGAGCACCGCTGCTGCGACTGGAACC
Organism: Embleya sp. NPDC025285; assembly: GCF_055558835.1. NCBI lineage: Bacteria > Bacillati > Actinomycetota > Actinomycetes > Kitasatosporales > Streptomycetaceae > Embleya > Embleya sp. NPDC025285. The sequence continues at coordinate 1,995 of NZ_JBVHLU010000085.1, read as the reverse complement.
GCTCGCCGACGACAGCGCCCGAGCCGAGGACACCTCGTCCGCCGAATCCGTCGAACTGGACCTGCCCGCCGCGCCCGCGACGATCCCGACGCAGGAGCGGGTCACCCGCGGCTGCGAGGACCTGCGCGGCCTGCTTCTGGGCTTCGACGTCGATCCGCACGACGAACGCCGGGTCCTGGACGACTACCTCGCCGCGCGCCGGGCGGCCGGCGAGGAGGGCCACGGGCGACCGTTGGCCGCGGAACTCGAACTCGTCGACATGTTCGCCGACCTCGCCGAACTCAGCCGCAACCGCCCGGCCGGCGAGGACGGCCCCGGCGACGGCCACGTACACAGCGCCCGCGAACACTTCCATACCTATCTGCAAAGTCTCGACGCCGAACGAGCCGGACTGCCCGAGGCGTTCCGGGCCAAGCTCGCCAAGGCACTGGGACACTACGGCGTCACCGGGTTCGAGCCCTCGGCCGCGCTCGAGGCCGCGGTGTTCCGGATCTTCCTCGCCCAACAACGCGCGTCCGCCGACGCTTCGCTCGTGACCACGTTGCTGCGCGCGTGGTTGCGCGACCCGCCGCCGGACGAGACGCTGCGCGAGCCCGCCGGGTTGGTGCTGGAGCGGCTGGTGGCCGCCACGCAGGTGCGCTTCCCGGCGGTCGCCGATCTCGCGCGCGGCATGGTGTTCGCCTGGTTCGCCCAGCCGTTGCTGCGCCGCAACCGCGCTCGCGTGTACGCCGACGTCCGCAAGCACCTGCGTCACCTGGACGCGCACCCGGACACACCGGACCGCGCCGAGCGCATCGCCGCGATGGTGCGCAGCACCGAGCCGCTGGTGCGGCTGCTGGGCCGGCGGCTCGTGCGCGACGACCGGGACAACACGATCATGCTGGAAGTGCTGACTCGGCGGTACTACGGCAACAAGGCTCTGATCGGCGTGCGCACCACCGAGGTCGCGGGCTGCAAGTTCGTCGTCGCCGAGCGCGCGAGTTCACACCTGGTCTCCGCGGCGGTGCGGTTCGACGCGCTGGGCGGTGCGCTGCGCGGGTTGGCGAGACTGGCGGGCGAGGACGCCGTCGAAGCCGACATCTATCTCGCCTGGGAGAAGCAGCCGGCGGATTCCGAGGAGATGGCGGCGGCGCTGCACGAGGTCCTCGACATGCACGCGCTGCCGAACCGGGTCCGTCGACTCACCGTCACCGTCGCGGGCAGCCGGGGCGCGGTGATGCACCACCACTTCACGTTCCGCCCGTCCGGCACCGGGATGGTGGAGGAGCGACTGATTCGCGGTCTGCATCCCTACATCGCGCAGCGCATGCAGTTGGAACGGCTGAGCCGGTTCGACCTCACCCGCCTGCCGTCGTCGGACGAGGAGGTCTACCTCTACCAGTGCGTGGCGAAGGAGAACCCGTCGGACGACCGGCTCGTCGCCTGCGCCCAGGTCCGAGACCTGACCGAACTGCGCGGGCACGACGGCAGGTTGCTCGCGCTGCCGACGGCCGAGGACGTCTTCGCCACCTGCCTCGACTCGATCCGCCGCGCGCGGTCGCGGCGGTCGACCACGAAACACGCCAACACCAACCGGATCGTGATCTACGTCTGGCCGCCGAGCGAGATCACCCGCGCGGAACTGGAGACGATCGCCGGACGCGTACTGCCGACCACGGCGGGCGCCGGCCTGGAGGAGATCCTGTTCATCCTGCGGCAGCGCGACCGCAGGACCGGTGAACTGAACAAGATTGTCGTACGGATCACCTTCGACGCCTCCGGCGGCACCGAACTCACGGTCGGCGAGCGCACGGTGGAGCCGGTGGAGCCGGTCGACGACTACCGCCAGAAGGTGCTGCGCGCGAGTGGCCGCAACACCGTGTATCCGTATGAACTGGTCCGCCTGCTCGCCGGGACCGACGGCGGCTTCGTCGAGCACGACCTCGACGAACACGGCGCGTTGGTGCCGGTGGACCGGCTCAGGGGCGGCAACACCGCGGCGATCGTCGCGGGTGT